>JAUWEG010000137.1 GCA_030608385.1 Candidatus Heimdallarchaeota archaeon | reverse complement strand
ACTTTGAAAATTATGAAATCTAAAGAACAATTGGTCCAACAACTAATTGAGCTGGAAGATCTGGAAGAAGACGCACCATCAATTTCTAAGAGGATGGAAGTTATTAAAACCGAGAATGGTTTCAAGGAAATAACTAATTCGCAGATGTTTCAATTTAAACAAAATATCTAATCTTATAATCTCAGTATGACAAAAATCCTTCATAAAAAGATATTATCTACATATTGATTTAGAATAGTATTGCTTGAGTATTCTAAGGATGTTTCTTCTTGAGTTGCTGAAACCAGTGTTTTTATGTCAAAATCAGCTGTCAAAGAAAATTTTGATAACTCTTCTAATTCTTCCCAAACTTCTATTGTTCCATAGACTAGTTGAGAAAATTCTTCTATTTTCTTAATTGCTTCATAAGAGTGACCTACGAATATATAGCAAAATATTAATGATTCTATTCTCTTGATAACACAAGTGTAATCACTAAGCTTCATCCTTTCTATTATTCCTGATTTTGTTTCCTCTTCTTTAATATTCTTAAGAATAAGCATCCATATCTCTTCTATCATTACAGAGTCAATCTCTGGATCTATTTTCTCTATATATAGAACCGAACCTGTTTTTGCAAATATTGAAATCAATATTGGTTCTTCATTCTCTAATTTATCTTCAGGATAGATTATACCTTTACCTTTAATCATTTCATTTAGAACACTCTCAATATGAGTCAGCTCCATCCTTTCAGCAATGTTAGGAAGTTTCATAGTAAATTCATCCCACCTCTCAAGTTGCCCCAAAAGAGTATCGTGATTATTTGATATTCTTCTTGATAAATTGTACATTTCCTTAGCTTCAGCCATTACTTGTGCACTTTTAAGCAATCGTCTTGCTTTATCTACATCTAATTCAATAATAGCTACATTAGCTTGTAACCAAATTGAATGAACTAGAAGTGGATATGCTAATTCGGCTGAACCTTCTTTATGCAACCTTTCAACATAGCTTTTCAGTTCTTTCAATAGTTCTAAATCTTCAGTTTCTCTGAGTTCTGCTAGGAGTATCTCACACAGATTTAATATTGCTGTAGAGATAAATTTCTGTTCAATATTTTCTTCAGTAATTACAACTTTGAGTAATCCTTTTGCTTCTTCTCGCTCTTGAGGTTTCTGAGTTTTTATCATAACTAAAGCCTTAGCGAGATTTGTCATTATTCCCTGTTTCTTTGATTTTAATTTCTTGTTTAAATGCATCAATGTGTCTAAATAACTCTTAGCATCTTCTGTTTGATCCAATTCCAAATAATATGTAATTAGATTATAGGAAATTTTAGATAAAATGAAATAATTTTCTTTACTTATTGCTAATTTCTCACTTGTTATGTAATAACTTAAAGCCAGGGTGTAATCTCCTTTAAGTTGATAAATCTCAGCGATTTTGATCTGTACATCACAAATGTTAGCTATACGTTTTTCCTTTTCATAAAATTCCTGACTTTGAATGTAGTTCTGGAGAGCATTATCAAGATCTCCTTTCAAAACAAGAATATCAGCCAATTTTTCTCTTGTCCAAGCAACATTTTCTTTCATATTTTTTTCTTCATAAAAATTAACTGCTTCTTCTAGAAATCGTAAAGCACGATTCAACTCTCCTCTTCTTATATACAAAGTATTCAATGCAAATTGAATTAGATAATATGGTCTTTCGTAATCTATTTCCTTAGTAAAAGCTAATCCTTCATGAAGGTATGTTAAAGCTTTTTCATTTTCCAGCATTGAGATATATAATTGCCCGATATTGTATAATAAGAGGATTAAACCATGTTTATCTCCAATCTCTCTTTTAATATTAATTGATAATTCAAGGTGTTTTAATGCTTCTTCTCCTTCATCTTTCTGAAATAACAATATTGCTAAGGAATTGTGAATTTTTGAAATGGTAAGATTAGCATCTAATTCTTTACTTAGCTTTAGGGCTTTATTTAGTAAATCCAGAGCTGAATCAGGTTTAGTACTTGAAAGAAACAGACCTTTTAGAAAAGTTGTATATGCTATCCCTCTTTTATTTTCTAAACTCACCCAGATGTCATATGCTTCATTAGCACACTTACTTGCGTTATCTTTTTCTCCCATCTCCGCAAAAGAATCTGCCATTCTTTCCAGAGTCTTAGCTTTTCCATAATCGTAATTGGTTTCATTACAGAATTGAAGACACAATTCAAGAATTTCGTGAAGTTTGTCTATATAGCCGTAAATATTAGAGATCATGTGTGATTTCAAGATTAAAAGATCTATCTTTTTGTGAATAAGTTGATCAGTTACATCTTTTGTAATCTTCTCAATAAGATTTTCTGCTTCATTAATTAATTTCATACCTAGATCTGTTTTTCCAAAAATGTGAAGATTCTCAATTTTACAGACGAAGAAATCTAATTTTTGATAGTCAGTACCTATCTTGAATATACCGTCTTCAATATCATCTAAAACACTTGTAGCGTGAAAATAATCGTCTGATTGGGTTAAAGCTCTTGCTTTAAGAATCTGATAACTTAGTTTTGTTTGCTTAGTAAGAGATTTTGAATCAAGAACAGGAGTTATTTTCTTAAGAGCAGAATGACTATCACCTGAAATAAGACTCTGTTTAATCTCTTGAAGTATCTCAGCATTAGAATCAGACATGATTGTTCCTCTTATTCAATGTGAATATAGAAAAAACATAGTTTTAACTCTTTTCCATAAATTAAGTTTGTTAATAAACATTTTTCAAATTGATTTTCATAGTCATTCCAGAAAACAGCGTCAATACTTTGTTCCAAGTCCAGAACCACGGATTGTATACAAGACATAGTCTTTCCTTATTAACAAATTATATATGCTGAATCACTCTAAAGTACTAGTCATGAAGTCTTCAGCAAAACACTTTTTAGCTATTACAATGGTATCTCTATGTTTATTCTCTTTAAGCTTAACAATGGTCACAGCTGCTTCACAGACATTTGAATATGATACTGCTTCTGGAACTATCTATGATATCATTGCTACCATTGATTCAGTAAAACTAGCAGATGGAAATAATACTTTTCAAGTTGAAATAAAGATAAAAGACTTTGGTCTAGACTCTCAATTTATTCATGAAATACAAGTTTTCTTCAGAATAGAACCCTACATTGCAGATTATGGTTCAACAACTGATAATCTAACAGCAAATGGTATGTCCAGCATTGCAACTATGACATTTGAATATAACTCCAGTTGGGGTAATGTTGACTTAGACATTTTGATTAAATTCCAGGAAGAAGTCTATCATGGGGAAGATTTGATAACTCATTACTATGAAACAAATTGGATCTATATATTCACTCTAAAATCAGCAGCTGGAGCTAGTTGGTCATCATTATCACTAATAGTGGCTGTTGTTTCTTTAGGAAGTGCATGGTATATTCTAACTAAAAAACTTAAAATTAGAGCATAATAATTATGCTTCTATTTTCCATTTTCCAAAATAAATGAGATTAAATTTGCTATTATAGAAGAATCAGATTCTGGGTAGATAGTTATTTCTTCAGCTCTTTCTCTTCCTTTAACATTCAGTTCAAGACGACCTTCGGGATTGACTGTACATGATTCTATTGCAAAAATAGGTACAGCATAGGTATCTTTACCAGGTATCTTAAGGAAAAAGCGTTTGTTAGATATCCACAAAGTACCTTTTTCACCAAAAACAGTACCTTCTGCATGATGAATAGAATCTAAATAGAGCATTTTTTCATCTTCAAGCTGTTGAATGTCAAGCATTTCTGTTGTAAGAGAACGATTTATTGAAGATAAAGCCATCAACTGATCAATTGTTTGAGCAAAGATGGGATCTTCTATTGAAACAAATTGTACTCTATCGCCTTTATCAATTAATATTATCATTCTATGACGTGCAAATGCTACTAAAGCATCAGATATTCCCCCCACTCTGAAGAAATTGTGAGAAGTTTCAATTCCATCAACTTTAACCTTTTTACCTGTAAAGAATTTCTTAAACAAACTATCATCTTTTGCGAAAATATAAATAAAATCATCTATATTCTGTTTTTCAGTAAAGTTTCCAGCAGAATAGAAACCATATTTATGTGCACCACCAGCTGTCTCGTAAAACTGTTCTAATGCATCAGAAACTTTTGTAGATGCGTCTGTAAATTGTTTAAGAAATTCCTTAAATCTCTTGATAGGTTTGTCTGCAAAGTATATAGCAGGTTTTTTATTTTCATCTTTATATACAAAGCCTCTATTAGAGAGATCTTCTAAAACACCATAGATTTTTGCTTGGGGTATTTTTGTCTCCTCTGCTAGTTTAGGTGCAGTAGCACTACCCATGCGTACTATTTCTAAGAATGCTCTAGATTCATATTCTGATAATCCAAACAGTTTAAGATCCTCTACTAAGTCGCTTTGTTTCGACATTCTAATTTTTCTTAGTTGTATATGTTTATAAAGTTTGGTATTTACTTACTACCGCGGTAGTTACAAAAGCGAATATTTATATATGTCTGTGATTTACTACCTTAGTAGTTAAAAATAATTCGAGAGTTAAAGCCCTCTAAGGGCAAACAAAGATTAACTATCTCGGTGGTAAAAAATGGCAAAAACAAGATTTCAATACATGAACGGTCTGGTCATTGTAGCAATAGTATTTATTAGCTTAACAATTGTACCAGTTGGTGTTTTATCTGGAGTAATATACAGTGAAGGAGGATATAATATGCATGAATTCACTGTTGAACCCAATGGTACTGAAACAGTACATATGCAAGTTATGGGTGATCTTCTATTCTATTATGATGTTGCAACATATCCTGTAAGTTTCGAGGACATAGAGATTTATCTATTGACAGAAACCCAATATGAAAGTTGGATTAGTTCTAATGATTCAACCCCTCTAGATTATGTACTTACAACAAATAATGATCTTCCATTCAGATGGATAGAAGCAAAAGGTGTAGACCATTACTTAGTCGTATATAATTTCGATTATGTAGACACACTCAATTTCGAGGTACATTACGTATCTGCTGATAGAGCAAAAATTATAGCTCTTCTTGCTATAGGACTATTTCTAGCCCTCTGGATTACAATTCTATCTCTTTACACTGTTGCTTATATTCTTAAGGTTCTAATCATTATACCTATTTTTGGTCAAAGATATGTCAATGGTGATGATAGAAGAAGAGGTAGAGATAGACGAACTAGTTATGATTACAGATCTGCTCCCGTAGCTCCTGCAGCCCCAGCTGTTAAAGCTGCTCCAGCTGTAAAAGGAGTAAAAGCTGCACCTGCAGCCCCAGCTATTAGGAGAACCTCTTCAGTTTCTGTTAAAAGAACTCCAGCTATCCAGAATATCTCTTCAACTTATGTTGTTGCTGGTCAAGCTAAAGAATATCCTAAAGGTGATTTCAAGAGATTCTTGGTTAGAACTTGGGATTCTACTTCTATAGCTGAAAGAGTCTTAGTAGTTATAGCATTATTCTTCCTATTGACTGGAGCTGTTACAACAACTTGGTATATAATTGTAGTATTTCCAATTACACTACTTGGTGTATCTATCATAGTCTATTTTGCAGGTCGCAATCGACGTGAAAAACTCATTAGATTAGTTGAAAGTCACAAAGCAATCTACGTTACTGAAGCTGCAAGAATTCTAAGATCAGCTTCTGAAATAATTCGCATGGATGCTTGGAAGATTATCAACCTTGGCCTTGGAACTATTGGTTTCGATACACAAAACAACATCTTATTTGACGCAGCTCAAGTTGATCCAGGAAAACTCCAAGATGTTTCTCCAAAAGCACAAAAAATTCACGATGAGTTATTAACTGAAGCTGCTGAAAAAGTAGATGTAAAAGAAGAAAAGAAAGTAGAGGAAGTTGTTGAAGGCGTAGAAGTTAAATGCCCATTCTGTGACAGCAATAACCCCCCTAACTCTTCATTCTGCATAAAATGTGGTGCAAGCTTAAAGCCTGCAAAATAACCTCTCTTTCTTCTTCTTTCCTCATTTTTTTATTTTTTTTTTGTTTCATCTAATATGTGGATTGGGACAATTGATGTAATCTTCATCTAGAACTCTTTCTACATGTTCCATAAATGCACTGTCAATCAATTCATCCTTTAGGTTATAATATCGCCACCAAATACAGGTTCTCATTTTTTCTATTATTTGTTCTTCGATAAATTTCTCTTTTAATTCTCTATTTACCATTAATTCTTTATAATCCTCTATTTCTTCCTCAGTTTCAAAGATGTGAAAATTTGAAAGATCTGAATTCAAAATCTTATCTTTTACCGCAAATAGCCATTCTTCAAATCTTATTTTCTCATCTTCAGACATATCTTTTACATTTGGTGCTACGTATGTTAC
>JAUWEG010000152.1 GCA_030608385.1 Candidatus Heimdallarchaeota archaeon | reverse complement strand
CTTAGACCTGAACCCACAACTAAGCAAAGAAATGACCTATTTGCAAAGGAATCACTTAGGTTAGGAAAGCAAGCAGTTGAAAAATTATTTAATTCAAATCCTAAATTTGATAAGAGTAAAATCTCTCATGTTATAACAGTTACTTGTACTGGCTTTGATGCTCCAGGACTTGACTATTATATTGTAAAAGACTTCGAATTAAACCCAAAAATAGATAGATATATCCTCGGTTTTATGGGATGTCAAGCAGCTATCAATGCCTTGAAGTTGGCAAAGAATATTTGTCTATCTGATTCTAAAGCAAGAGTCTTGATTGTTAATGTTGAATTATGTTCCATTCATTTACAACAATCATTCGAATTGGACCAAGTTATTGCTAATGCTATTTTTGCTGATGGCATTACAGCTGCTCTAGTTTCTAGTGTTGAAAATGACTGTGAAGGAAGCAAATTTATTTTACGTGACTTTACTACAGACATTGTACCAGGCACAGAAGAAGATATGGCTTGGAATATAGGTGATACTGGATTTGGTATGAAACTAACCTTAAATGTACCTAAAGTAGTTCAAAATAACCTAGCAAGTATTTTGGAAGAGCTCTTGAAGAAATCAAACAAAATAAGAGATGACATAAAAATATGGGCTATTCATCCAGGTGGAAAAGCTATCCTGACCAAAGCTGAACAAGCTTTAGATCTAACTCCTGAGGATCTTGATGCTTCATATCATATTATGCGAGAGTATGGAAATATGAGCTCATCTACAATAATGTTTGTGCTAGAACATATTTTGAAAGACGAAGAGAAAGAAGGTCTTTTATTTGCAACCTCTTTTGGTCCAGGAATGACAATCGAAACTGCGTTAATGGAAAAAATATAATTAGAGAAAAAAAATAAAACGAAGGTATTTCTTTAAACCTTAATTTTCTTCCAGAATTTCTTAGCTGACTTATTTCCTCCATAACCCAATAATCTCCCAACATATGGCCATATAGGGTTGAAAATAGGCATGTTCATAACTATCCAATTAGCTACTTTATGAATCCAAGTTGGTTTATGATTATATTCACAATCAGATATACACGCACTGCAATCTCCACCGTTTTCTATCCAAAACATATAGCAAGTGTCTACATTGACATACCATTTCTTCACTCCAGGATTATTGCTTATACTATGTGTTTTATAGGATGTTTCTTTATCAAAGGAAATTGAAGCACTTGGACATTTCTCAGCACAGGTCATGCATGTTTCACAGAAACGTTCAACTGATTTTGCAAAACGATAGCTGGGTTTGTCAGCTACTAGAGGCATATCTGTTAGTATTTTTGCTACTCTCACTCTAGGTCCATATTCCTTTGTTATCAACAAACCATGACGACCATATCCTCCAAGTCCTGCTTCAACAGCTAATGGAACAGACAAACCTAGAGCATTTCCAGCAGGGATTGCTTCATAACCTAAATTCTTGATAAAACTGGATACAAGTGTTCTTACAAAAGCTATTTTAGAATACCCAAGTCCTGTAGCTATTCCTCCAGGCATCTTTGGAGTTGTATTAATTGCATCTAGATCCATTTCAACTACTAAAACTATGACATTTTTTATTTTTTCAGGAATTACATAGGCTCTATCCATTCTATCGTGAGTGTAGATCCACTTTGGATCAAACTTTGCTACGCCTATCAGATTTGCCCCATAGAATTTGGAAACTTTCTTCAACCATTTGGACATTTCGTGAGGATCTTCAACTTTGTATTGCTGTGGTTCTTGAACATCATAATTGACCTGTTTAACTTTGGTTTTTTCCTTCTGTTCTTCAAGTTTCTTCTTGTTTTCTTCATCCAATGTTTTTGGTCTTTCCTTCTGAAATTCATGCATACTTACAAGATTTTCTATTGACCAAGCAGCATCGACTGCAGCTAATTCAATTTCAGAGTAACCATCTAAACCCATTTCAATGCGTTCTTTTGCTTTTCCAAAAATAGGTTTCTTAAATCCTTCATACTCCTCATCCCACATTCTACGACTGAAAATAGTATATTTCTCGTTGAAAGGCTCATAAACATCTTCATTTATCTCAAACACTTTTTTGTCTTTTTTTCTTTGTCTTTCTTTCTCTTTAGACTGGAGTATTTCCTTAGTAATTTTTTTCTTATTTTTCAAGACAACTTCTATGGCATCAAAAGGACAAGCATAGATACATTGCAAACAATTTATACAATTACTTTTGTTTATTTCAGCTATTGTTTTTTCAACTTTGATTGCAATTTTTCCTTTTTTATTTTGAGGACAAACTGAAACACATTCATGCTGACATTTACTAGGATTGCAGATTTCAACAACTACCTGAAGGCTCATCATGCAAATGGAAATTTAGAATAAATATAAGTTTTGGTGAAAGATTGGCTATTTAGTGCCATTTATACAAAAGTAGTCTTCACCACGTTTTTGAATTTTATTTTCATCGGTCAATTTTGATAGAAGAAGAAGAACAAGATTAACTGCACTATCTCTCCATTCTAGATCAGAGTTTTCAAAGACTGCGTTAATAATCTCATCTAAGGTTGATTTTCCTTCCTGTATCAAGCTTAGAATGAATCCTTCATATTTCTTAAGATTCTTAAGATTGAAATTAATTGCGCCTTTCACATCTGTGATAATATCACGATGACCAGAAAGAACATATTTTGGCTTTAGTTTTGATACTTTCCTTAAACTGCTTAGGAAATCTGAAAGAGCTCCATCATATTTTCCTATTGTACTAATAATTCCTTTATGAAGAAGACTTCCTGAAAACAATACTCCCCGGGGATCATAATATCCCAATTGACCTTTTGTATATCCTGGTATTCCCACAACAGTTAGTTCCCATTTCTTTAAACCTAGCGGTTCATATGACCCCAGATATATTTTCATACCTTCCTTAAGATAGGAATTAAAAATTAAACCCTCTTCAGATAATTCTTTTGCTGTTTCTTCAGAAGCGAATAGTGGAATATCAAATTTCTCTTTAAAATGAAGTGCTTGATTACAATGATCAACTAGGTGATTTGTTAACAGAATACCTTCAATTTTATCCAAATTTTCTTCAACATATTTTTCAAGAACAGTAATAGCTTTGGAAGTAGTTGAACCAGGATCAATAATATATTGTCGTTCGTTACCAATAATATAAATATTGCAGAGATTAAAAGGGGTTCTTGTAGGAGCTGGAGTCTCAAACTTCAATATTTTGGGAATTATACTCATTTTGAAAAACATCGCATCTGTGGATTCTTTATCCAACTCTCTAGCAACATCTACAAGTTTTTTCTTTTCATTGTGGAATTTAGTAACGAAATTAACAACAATTGGATCAAAAAGACTTTTAATCTGGTTATATTTCTTTATAATTTTACTCGATTTGAACCACCAGTTTCCATCCTCCAAAACTATATTTTTCGGATGCATATATTCCGAATATTGGAATAATTTTCCTCTTCCTAAAATTGAAGATGTTGGAACAATGTAAAGGTAGTAATAGCTATCTAGAATGTCTTCGTTAACATTTACTTTATGCATTCCCCAAGGAATCATTGAACTGAAGAAAGTCATTAAATAGGCAGGATCCATTTTCAAGATTTTTTGTCTAACATCTGTCAACAAAGGTACAGAACTTAGCAATTCTGTATCTTGAATTAAATCCCTTTCTAAAAGAAGTCTTAAAGCTGTTACTTTGTCTGCTAAATTATCTGTAATATCACCATGCTTCTTTTCTAGTTCCTCAGCAACCTTAAAATCTTGAGCTGTGATTACAGAACCAATAGGTGTCCATGTTTTAGGAAAAGCAGGCATGTATATACCTCTTCTAACGAGATAAAAGTGATATCTACCTCTAAGGATTCTAAAAACAAGGATAGCTACAGTTCTATACTCAGACATTTGACGAAATAAGAAGGGATTACTCATTATTTAACTTCTGTTGTCCATTAATGAGTAGTAACTTAATCTATATACGTTCAACATCATGAGAAGCTGATTCAGCACGTCCAGCAGTTGTTATTTTGATAAACTCAGCATTAGCTTGCATCGCTTTGAGATTAGTTGCACCACAATAAGAGATGCCACTTCTGAGTCCTCCAACAAGTTGTTCAAGAACATCAGCTGCTGATCCACGATAAGGTACTACAGCTTCTACTCCTTCAGGAACTACACTCCCCATATCTAGCTCATCGAAAGAACCTTTTTTCTCTCTAGCTTCTCTTCCTAAAGTAGCTCCCAAACTTGCCATTCCTCGAACGACTTTATAGCTTCTTCCAGATCTCAAAATGGTTGTACCAGGACTCTCTTCAGTTCCAGCAAAAAGACCTCCAATCATGACAGTTGAAGCTCCTGCAGCAATAGCTTTAGTCAAATCACCTGAGTTGCGTACACCGCCGTCAGCGATTATTGGAACATCGAAATCTTTTGCAACTTTGGCACAATCCATGATAGCAGTTAACTGAGGAACACCACTACCAGTAACTATTCTAGTTATGCAAATCGATCCTGGTCCTACACCTACCTTAACCGCATCACAACCAGCTTCAATGAGAGCTTTTGTTCCCTCACCAGTAGCCACATTACCTGCAATAATTTCGATATCACTGAAATTCTTTCGTATTTTTTTAACTGTATTAACAGCTAAGTCAGAATCTCCATGTGCGATATCGATGACTAAAGCATCAGCATCAGCATTGACAAGTTTTTCAGCCCGTTGTAAATAATCACCACGAACTCCTATAGCAGCTGCAACTAGCAATCGTCCTTTAGAATCTTTAGAAGAATCAGGTAAAACTTTACTTTTGATAATATCTTTAGATGTGATTAACCCTTTTAGAAATCCATTTTCATCTATTAGAGGTAATTTTTCTATTCTATTCTTTTGAAGATGATCCTTAGCTGATTCAATTGTTATATCAGGAGAAGCAGTAACAAGATCAGTTGACATTAAATCGGTGATTTTAGTTACCCCATCTTCTTCAAACATAATATCTCGAGGTGTAAGAATACCTACTAGTTTATCAGAAGAATCTGTGACGAGAATACCGGAAATGCCTTTATCCACCATCATAGTTCTAGCATCTTCTAAGGTGTTTTCAGGTCCTAAACGATAAGGGTGATCTATCCTAATCATTTCTGATCGTTTAACCTTAATTACTTCAGAAACATGATCCTCAACAGACATAAATCGATGAATGATTCCAATAGCTCCCATCTGGGCCATAACTATAGCCATCTTACTTTCTGTTACTGTATCCATGTTAGAACTTACAATGGGTACATTTAATTTTATATTTCGAGAAAGATAAGTAGAAGTTTCAACATCTTTTCTAGATGTAACAGAGGAGTGTTTTGGTACTAAAAGTACATCATCAAAAGTCAGTCCTTCACGCATAATCTCAATCCAATGAAAAAATCCATGGATATTTAAAAGGATTGTTTACCAAGATTGAATTTTTGCAGAATGGCGTAAAAAATAGTAGGATTGATTCATTAGATATTATTTCTAATTTATCACCATATTGGTTAAAGGTACATTTTATAAGCAATTAAAATGAAGATTCGTTGATTATCATGAATCAAGATTATAATACTCAGAATTTTGAATATGCAAAAAGTAAGATTTCTGAAAGTGCAGATAAACTGTATAGATATATAATTTTGGCTACAATTATAGGGATTGCATTAGTTGTTATTCTAGCAATTACACTTTTTATCGTTCTAATCCCCTTAGGATTTTC
>JAUWEG010000168.1 GCA_030608385.1 Candidatus Heimdallarchaeota archaeon | reverse complement strand
TGGATGGATTACTATTTGTAGCAGACTCATCCCGAGCAATGTTAGCAGATAATGTAGAATCTGCTGAGGAACTGAAAAATGAACTGGGAGATAAAATTGGAACAGAAACTCCTATTGTTATTGCACTCAACAAGAGAGATGTTCCTGATGCAATGCCAAAAAAGGAATTGGTAGATGCTCTTAATTTGGGAGCAAATATACCTGTCTATGAAACAATAGCCACTGAAGGTATTGGAGTAAAAAGAGCATTTCAATCTCTATCTAGAGAAGTTCTTCTCAAAAAATTATACGCGGTTTAATCAAAAAAGGGAGAGAATATTTCCACTTATTGTTTACCTGGCAACAAGAGGATATGATCAATGTTTGAGGTTTCATCTTGGTCAATAATGAAACGTACTGCTTTTGCAACATCTTCAACTGCTAACATTTTAGTCCTATCGACTTCTTTTCCATCAAACCAAGGCGTGTCAACTGAACCAGGGTTAATGGTAGCTGCTTTTACTCCAGTACCCTTTAGTTCATCTCTTAAACACCAAACCATAGCTTGAACAGCATGTTTAGTTCCAGCATAAAGACTACATCTAGCACCCGTTTTCATACCTAAATTGGATGAAGTTACAATTACATGACCGCTATTTTGTTCTTTTAATAGGGGTAATACTTTGTTAATCCAAAGGAAAACTCCTCGAACATTTGTATTAAATTGAGCATCATATTGCTTAATTGTTAAATCTTCTAAATTGCCAAAGTAACCAACACCAGCATTAGCAAAAAGAACATCTACACCACCTAACTTCTTTTTTACATCTTGAAAATGACTTTCTACATCTGCTTCAACACCTACATCACCTACACCATAATGTGCATCACACCCTAGTGAGTTTAACTTACTACATATTTGTTGAAGTCTTTCTTCATTACGACCAGTTAAATAAAAACGGTGACCACTTTTTGCCATTTCTAATGCTGCGGCCTCTCCAATACCACTAGAACCTCCGGTGATAATTACACGCAATGATTTTTGCTCTTTAGTGTCATTCATGAAAAGAAATTTCAGCTATAGTTAATATTCTTTTACATTAATCATTAACAGATATTCTCTCCACTTCAAACGATTCAAAACAGTTATTATATTATTGATTCATTATAACCTATAATATATACAGTTGGTATAATAGTGGATTTTGAAACAAAATCATTTCTCTACTTCTTTATTGCATGCAGAAGGCGTATAAAATCAATGTCTAAAGAGAAACTTGAGAAATATCAATTAAAGAAATCTCAAAATATTGTTCAATACGCTGAGAATAATTCAGATTTTTTCAAAGAATACTACAGAAAGTTAGATTCAAAAGATGTCTGGAATCTCCCTACTGTCAATAAAAAAATAATGATGGATAATTTAACCAATTATAACACAGTTGGTTTAAAAAAACAGGCATTAATTGATTTTTGTTTAAGGAATGAAGAAACTCAGAATTTTGATGAACGATATGGAAAGTACAATGTTGCAATGTCTTCAGGAACAAGCGGTAACAAAGGGGTTGTTATCACTAGTCCTTCTGAGGAAAGATATTTACGCGCTGCTTTTTTTTCACGTTTTAGTTTTCCTCGAACTTTGCGATTGAATATTGCATTTATCCTACGTGTGACAACTCCTGCTTTTCAGATTGACAAATTCGGACAAAAACTTACTCACATTAGTCAGTTAAACACAATCGATGAAATAAAACATCAATTAAAAGAACTTCAACCAAACGTGCTTTCAGCTCCTCCTTCAATGCTTGAAATGCTTGCAAACGAGATAAACGAAGGCAGATTGAATATTTCCCCCAAGAGGGTAATTTCTTATGCAGAAATACTTTATCCAGAAATTGAAGAAAAGCTTGAACAAATATATGGTAATAAAATTCATCAAATATATCAAGCAAGTGAGGGGTCAATAGCTATGTCTTGTAAACATGGTTCTTTACACATTAATGAGGATTTGATATATGTTCAGACCTTAAATTCTGATGGAACACCAACACCCCCAGGGGAACCTTGTTTTAAAATGATAATCACTGATTTGCATCGGACCGCACAACCAATAATTCGCTATGAGCTAAACGACTTAATCATAACAAGTCCATATAAATGCGAGTGTGGTTCTTCATTCAGAGTGATTGAGCAAGTTCTAGGTAGATCAGATGATTTGTTTTGGGCACAAAGAAACGATAATGGAGAGATGCAATTTATCTTTCCTGACTACATTAGACGTGCTATTATTAGCAGTTCTGAGGAAATTGAAGAATATCAAGCTATTCAGAAAAACTATAGTAAAGTTGTAATTCATATTATTCCAGAAATTAATGCAGATAAAGGAACTATTTCAAAAAGTATAGAAGAGAAAATCCAACAGGTGTTTAGAGAATATAATTGTAAAACACCAAAAATCGAAGTAATTTTTAAAACAAAATTAGAAAGAGATGTCTCTCAAAAAATAATCCGAATCTCTAGAGATTTTGATGTTTCCTTCTAGAATGAATTCATTTGAAAACTAACTATTTGTCTTATGTAAACAATTTCCATTTAATAGTCAAGATCTGCGAATATTATTCAATCACCGATATACTTTCTTTTTTTAATTTGCTAAATTTTCTAGAAGATAAAGGCTTGTCTTAACTCCCTTTACAAACCATTCCACCATCATATTTTCATTTGGAGCATGATTATCTTCGTCTGGCTGTGCATACGGTATAATGTACATTGGTTTCTTTGTTGCTTTGTATAAGGAATATAAAGGTAAGCTTCCACCAGCCAGAGGAATCAGTAAGGGTTTTTCTCCAAATCCTTTCTGAATAGAACGCTCAAGAATTTCTGTCCAAGGAAGGCCAATTGGTGTAAACATGGGATAAAAACTTGTTTCAGATTTGAAGGAACATCTCTCAAGTATCTGCTTATATTGATCATTTGTTCTCTTCAATTTTTCAATATGATTAAAGAATAATTGTTTAATCTTATCAGGTTCTTGATTTGGTACAAGTCTGATATCCAATTCAACATAAGCTTCCTTGGGGATAATTGTTTTAGCTTTTTCTTTAACACTTCCAGAACTAAAACCACGAATGTTAAATGTAGGTCTAAACATTAAACGATGAACAAGTGGTTGATCTTGTTCTTCCCCGAAATAAGAAATTCCTAACTGATCCAAGTATACATCAGGATCACGATTGAGTTTCTTTACTGCTTCTAAAGCGGCTTCACTAGGAGTAAAAACGTCATTATAAAAACCATCAATCAAACATTTACCAGTGTCATCTTTCATAGTTTTGAGGATTGTAATTAAATCCCAAACTGGATTCGGTTGGATTCCACCGAAATTTCCAGAATGTACATCTCCTTTAGCAGTCTGTAAATGAAGCTGAATAGTCACTATTCCCCTAGCACCGAACTCAAGAGTTGGTTTCCAAGTAGGATCAGCTGGTCCATCAGATACAATAACTAAATCAATATTGCTGAAGAATTCCTTTTCTGTTGAAATTGCTTCATCTAGATGAACAGAACCCAATTCTTCTTCACCATCCAAAATGAGTTTAACATGTGTACCCAATTGGTTTGATTTTATCATACACTCGATAGCAGCTATATGTGCAAAAAACTGTCCTTTATTATCTCCAACCCCTCTTGCATAGATTCTTCCTTCTCTAATTTCAGGTTCAAAAGGAGGAGAAAGCCATTTGTCTAATGGATCAGGGGGTTGAACATCATAATGTCCATAAAAGAGAATAGTGGTTGGTACCTTCGCAGAGATTTCACTAATTTGAGGCTTCCATTCAGCAATAACAACAGGATTACCTTGAGTAGGAATCTGTTGTACAAAATCAGCAGTTTGTTTTAATCTCTTCTCAAGCCAGTTTGCAGCTTCTTGAACTGATTTGTTATCTCGAGTAACACTTGGGATTCTTATTAAATCGAATAAATCTTCCAAAAAGGAATTCTGAAATTTGTCTAAATATTCTAACGATTTCACTTTATTCACTCACTAAAACTATAGTTCTTATGTATAAATTAAGAGGGGTAGCATAAATCTTTCTGTGCAGTTCTTGGTAGACTATTTAGCGGGAGTTTCTATCTTCCTAGCCAACCAGAAGAATAAAGCAGCTAATCCTCCTGCAAAGATTCCGGCATAAAAACCAGAATCAAACCACCATTCAGCATGACTAACAGAAATAGCAAAAATTATCCCAGATACAACTGTAAGAATTACAATTCCTATAGCTGTCCAAAAGCCTGCTTTTTCAATTTTAACTTCTCTTTCAGCTGACATAGTAATTACAGGATAAATTTTCTGTAAAGCCACATATGCAGTAAATAGAAAACCGAGAACAATTGGAACATGTGCAAATTGTCCCCAAGGTGCAGCTACAGAAGTATCAATTGAGAAGTAATAATAATAACCTATCCACCACCCACCTATACCATCGATTGCAACTAGAACAAGACCAACAATACTAGCAATCATAGTGCCTACATAAAGAGCTGGTCTAGCATATTCAGGGACTTCCTTTTCTGACGACATAATCAAATATTGCTCAAGACTAGTTTAAAAATTTATTTGGAGGACAAAAATATCAAAACATACTAGACTTTAAGAAGAGGAATTAGAGAGTAAACGAAAGTTTTATTAAAAAACTGATTGAAAGAAAAACGAAAAGGGCCTGTGGCTCAGTTAGGTAGAGCGTTGGACTCTTAGACAAGGAAACTTGTAGAGTAATCCAGTGGTCGCCGGTTCAAATCCGGCCAGGCTCGCCACACTTCTCTCCTACACTTTGATTTTCTTATTGTCAATGAGTTGGATATGAAAGAAGGACTAAAGATAATACAATAATCAAGACAGCCTTCTTATTGACCTTGAACACATTTCTTTCCTCTCCTTAATAGTAACAATAAATCAAGGAGACATATATTAGCTTTTTACAAATTCATTGTTCTATTCTTAATTGTTCAGCATAATCTCTCTCCCACTCTTTTATAAGATGCTTCTCCCAAGTATCTGTATCTATTAATATCTTAATTATTTCCTCAAAATGCTTTTTCTCTTCAAAAATCTGAAAAGCTTCATCTATTTCAATTCCTTGCTT
>JAUWEG010000126.1 GCA_030608385.1 Candidatus Heimdallarchaeota archaeon | reverse complement strand
AATCTATCGATTTTTGGCCCACTGTGTGTTTTTTCATGAGGTAGTACAATATTTTCATTGAAAGGATGGAGTCTTAGTGCTCCTATGAATCCTTTCCTGATATATTGATTGCCAAATAATTCATATTCTTGATAATAAACATAAATTCCAGGAACTTCTTCTTTTTCCAGTATTCCTTCAGCTAACCATTGTTCTAACCTTTGTCTTGCGACTTCATACCTATTTTCTTCAATTGGTAAGGTTAATCTGCAATAGTTATAATCTGATAGAGTGTAATAAGCAAATTGCATTTCTGCATCGATTTTATCATAAGGCTGGACTACTAGCTTTTCGATGTCTCCAGCTTTTTCAGTATATCTTATAGCTTTGAATGGTTTGATATCTAAAATTGTAATCAAACTAGCTCATCAAGAACTCTATTTTAATTTTGTTGTTAGAGTATAGAATTATTGGATAGTATTGATATAGATTTTAGAATATAATCACCAAATAAGAACGATATACCATTCCTGTATGGTATATCTTACATAAGATATATCTCTAACAATATATACAGGGTTTCTAAAACTGAATACAATGAGAAGGGATCAACAGCTGTTGATTGATGCATTTAATTTGCGAGATTTACTTAATTCCCCATATTTCCTTTGTTTTTTGTTCTAATTTCTCTAATTCTTTTAGAGATGGCTTTTTCTTTCCTTCTTCAAATTTATGAACTTCATCTAGAACATATTTATTGAGAGGAGTTGGAACATTGTATTTTTCCCCTTGTTCAACTAAATATCCATTAAGGAAATCGATTTCAGTTCTTCTCCCACTTTCAATTGATTGTAGACTTGATGATCTAAGCTTTTTGTATTTTCTTCCAATAGTCTTGATTATAATTTGTTTATAAAAATGCTTGAAAGAAAAACCATGAAGTTCTTTTTTCGTCAAAGCTAGAGAACTAATATTCAGATTATTTAATTTCTGTAACTGCACACCTTTAGCTTCAGCTACCTTCACTCCTTCTGTCATTACTGTTAAAAATGCGATTCTAGTCATTTTTCTTGCTAACATTTCCCCGAGCATCAGTCCACTTATTACTCCAAATGATGCAACTGATACATTAATCAATAGTTTAGAGAATTTCTCATTCGTAATATTGTCTGAATACGTTGTTGGAACAGTTTCTGATAGTAATTCAACGAGTTTAGCATCTATTTCTTGTTTTGCTCCCTTTGTTCTTCCAATAACCATCTCACCAAGGGAAGTTTTTATCGCTTCTGCATGCCCATTTCTTGTTGCACCAAAACTTACAACGCAACCTAACAAATTATTACCATCAATTTGTTCTGCTAATTTCTCTTCATACATGCCATTTGTCATAGTAACTAGAGTGTAATCTTTGCTAAGTTTGCTCTTAATTCTGTCAAAGGCATCTTGAATCTCTGTTAATTTTGTAACCATGAAAACAATATCAAGTTCTTCCGGTAAATCCTCTATAGTAAGCACAGGTATTAGATTTGCCTTAACAATATATTCCCCACTTACACCAGTTACCTTCAATCCTCTTTTTTCAATCAAATCAAGAGTTTCTTGATGTTTACATACAACATAAAGAGGAAAATCATTTTGAGCTAAATCGGCAGCAATAACTGTTCCTATTGCACCCAAACCAACTAACGCAACTTTCATGAGATTCAACAGACTAGCTATATATTAAAATTTTCTAAAAATAAGAAAAAAGAGTAGGGTTAAAGTTCTTTAAAAGATTCAATAACTCTCTCTGCTGCTTGAATACTTGCTCTGTAGCTTCCTTCTTTTGTTTGAGCACCAATATGAGGGGAAATAATCACATTGTCATGATGTAGAAGAGGATTATCAGGCTCAGGAGGTTCTTTTTCAAAGACATCGGTACAATAATATCCTAGTTGTCCAGATTCAAGTGCTTCATGTGCTGCAACTTCATCAACAATTCCACCTCTAGCACAATTAACAATTACTGAACCTTTCTTCATTAGGGATAATTGTTCTTTTCCAATCATATGTTTAGTTTCTTTTGTCAAGGGAAGATGTAAGCTAATGTAGTCCGCTTCTTTTAATACTTCATCCATAGAAGGCTTCATATCAACAACAGGATTTTCAGGTACAAAAGCATCATAACCTATTGCATTCAAACCTAATGCTTTGCATTTTACAGCTAAAGCAGTTCCGATTCTACCTGTTCCAATCAAACCTAATGTTTTACCATCAATTTCCCTGGAAAAAAGTTCTTTCTTCATCAATTTGAATGATGATGGATCAGCTTTAATCTGACATGTTCCTTTAACGACATCTCTAGTCGAAGCAAGTATCATGGTCAAAGCTAATTCAGCAACAGAATTTGTAGTTGCGGCTGGGGTATTCACTACTTTGATACCTCTTGCCATAGTAACTTCAAGATCTATATTATCGAGACCTACTCCAGCTCTTCCTATTACCTTAAGGTTAACAGCTTTTTCTAGCAGCTCTCCTCGAACTTTTGTGGCCGATCTTACTATTATGGCATCATATTCTCCAATTATTTTGGGGAGATCTTCTTTTGGAATATCCCATCCAACTTTCACTTCAAATCCAGCATTTTCAAGTACTTCAATTATTTTTTCATTTAATTTGTCAGATAATAATATTTTGGGCATTTTTTTCACCTATAGATTCCATACTTCTTCAATTGCTGCTAAGAGTTCCTTCAATCCATCTAGAGTATGATCTCCCATGTGACCTATTCTAAAAGTCAAACCTTTAAGTTTACCATATCCATTGGCAATAATAAGATTCTTCTCAGCCAAACCTTTGTTAAGTTCTCCAACATCTTTATCTAGTTTATTTTCCACAGTAGTTACTGTTACAGATCTATAACCTTCTTCAGCAAAAAGACCAAAACCATGTTTTAGAGCCCATTCGTGTGTATAGTCAGCCATTTCTTTGTGTCGTTTGAAGATATTCTCTGCTCCTTCTGCTAACATCAGTTTAAGCTTGTAATCTAAAGCGAATAATAAAGAGATATTTGGAGTTGAAGGTGTTTGTTTCTTCTTTTCATAATAGCCAAGGATTTTTTCAAGATTTATGTACAATCCTTTCGAAGGAACTTCTTTTGCTCTGTCTAAAGCTCTTTGTGAGACGATTCCAACTGCGAGACCAGCAGGCAATGCGAAACACTTCTGGGTTGATGCAAAAACCAAATCTGTACCCCATTCATCAGGAAGTAGCATGTCGCCACCCATTGCTGAAACTGCATCGACAATCAATAAAGTATCAGGGTAGTTTTTAAGTAAATTCCCAATTGCTTGGAGATCAGCTTTAACGCCTGTACTGGTTTCATTGTAACAGATAGTTACAACCTCATAGTCCGATGTATCAAGTCTTTCTTTTATCATCTCTACAGTAACTGCTTTTCCCCACTCAACTTCGAGTTTTGATGCAATTCTTCCGCTGTCAACAATTGCTTCATACATTCTCCCTGAAAAGGAACCATTTACACAACAAAGTGCTTTCCCGACAGGAGTAATCAAGTTTCTTGCAGTTATATCCATGAACAAAGTTCCGGATGCAGTCAAAACCAAAACATGCTGTTCTGTTTTGAAAAATTCTCGTAATTGTGTTAGAACACTATCGTAGAGAAGTGTAAAATCATTACTTCTATGACCAAACAAGGGTTTAGCTTGTTCTTTTAGAACATCTTCTTTTACCTCTGTTGGTCCAGGTATCCATAATTTTTTGTGCATTAAATCACCTTACTTATTACGTGACAATGAACACACTAGATAAAAAAAGGTTATTGTCAATAGATGACTAATCTTCAGATGAGGGAATTCTGTATAAAAGTTGTTCAATTGGTCCTTTATCTATTTTTACTGGAAGCTCATACCCACTAGAACGATTGTTTAACCACAATTTGATTCCGGAGTAGGACAATGAACTTAATTGCAAAAATACGGTGAAAATGAGAGAGAAGAAGAGAACATCTTGGGGAGCGACTTTGAAGAACAAAAGAATTATCGATATTGGAACTATAAGAATGCAAATTGAAGCCATTGGCAATCCTAGAAAAAGATATACTGTCTCATTCCAGATTTGGAGTAGCACAACCCCTCCGCTTTCTCTTAGAATTGAGATGAAAACAACCATAAAGAGAAGAATTGCAGCAATTGACAACAGAACAACTGCAAAGGCAATTAACCAGACATTGTAAATAAAAGTATTAACAATTATCAGCAATAAACCAACAATTAAGAAGAAAAAACCAATAAATACACCTTCACTATAGACATTCTCCTCATTGTTTTTCAAGGCTGAAATCATTATGATAGTTTCTTATTAGTGTCTATAAATTTTTTTCAAGAACAAATTAGTTTTAGAAGAGAAGATGCAAAAGTATTACATCAGCTTATAAATTTTTCTAAAAATCAAAAGAAAAAACCCTCAAAACACCATAAATTATCGACTAGAAGCCCTTAAACTTGAAATCTACATGTGATTATATGGTAAGGTTTTTTTAGTCGAGTTTTGAATTGTGTGTGATGGCTCTTCAAGATAGAGATAAACAGAAGTCAGCATTAGAAAAAACTCTTCAGAAATTTTCAGAGTTATTGCCTTCTGTTAAACCAGAAGTACCTCCTGCTGAAAAAGCATTAGCTATTATTGATGGTACTGCTAAGTCAAAAGCAGCTGTTCTGTGTGCAGGGGAGCTAAATAGACATTTTGGAACAAAAATCGATGTTGTTTGTTTCTATACTGAACAACCTTCAACAACTTCAGAGACAACTAAAGAAAGCTATGAAGACTCTTTAGCATTTGCATATGAACATCTTCGTAGTGATGATTTTGAAATTAAAGGAGAAGTTGTTGAAAACCTGGAAAATCTTAGATCTATTCTAGACAATGTTATTATGACAACAGAATATGATATTATTATCTTACCTTCTTCATTTATAGGTTTGAGTGAAGATCAGGTAACAGATGATGATGATGAAGATACAGAAGCCAGCATTACAGTTTTAGGAAGTTTATTTGATCATCTTCTAGAAGACATAGAAGGGATACCTGTTCTTCTAGTAGAGAGTGAAAGGATAAATCTTGACTTACTATTCAGAAATATTGGTTTATTTTTCAGCAATACTACTCAGTTACCTTATATGTTTGAAAAAGCTCTAAAATACAGTTTAAAGAAATCGGATATACATTGTTTGATCAACATTGATCCAAGTTATCATGAAAGTAAAAGTAAAGAGGAATTAGAAGCTCTTGTAAAAAAATCAAAAGAAGATTTAGAAAGGTTTGAAAGAGCAAATTCAGAAGTCTTTCGTGAAGCATCAAGATTCGTAGATACACACATAATTTCAACAGACAGTATGGAAGTTTTCAAACAAGAACTCTCAAGCTTCGGTAAGGATACAGGTATTCTTATGATTTATATGCCCACTACACATTCTAGCCTCTATGGTTTTTTCACAGATTTGCTTGAAGATCCAGATATATCATTTCCAATTCTAATTGCTAAAAGAAAAATAGTAGAAGAGAAAGAAGAACCAAAGAAAGAAGAACTGGAAGAACAAGAAGAAAAGGAAGAACAAAAAGAAGTTGAGATAGCAAATGAAGCTGCTGAGGTAAAAGAGGAAGAGAAGATTGTTCTAGATGAATCCATAAAAGAGTCAATCAAAGAAGAAGTGAAAAAAGACATCTTAGGGATTACTGATAAAAAAGTGAAAAAGGAAGAGGAAGCAGAAGAAATTCCTAAGATTAAAGAAGACTTACATATCGAAGAAAAGGAGGAAGAGGAAATGACAGAGATAGACGAAATCACAGAAGAAGTAAAGGAAGAAGTAATAGAAGAGATAAAGAAAGAAGTTGTTAAAGAGGTTAAAGCTGAACCTAAAAAAGAAATAAAGAAAGAAGTTGCCAAAGAGCTCAAAAAAGAAGAAAGTATTGAAGAGCTGAAAGAAACGATTATTGAAGAAATCAAAGAAGAGATCAAAGAGGAAATCAAGTATGAATTAAGAAAGGATCTCAAGGAACCTAAAAAAGTATTGAAAGAAAAAGTCATTGAAGAAATTAAGGAAATGAAAATTCCTAAAGAGGATGAAGTTGAGGAAGGAATTTCTGAAGAGGAAACAGAAGAGGAAAACGCAGTAGCTTCCAGAAATGATTTTGAATAAATTAGAATAAATATAACCATTTGATTATCGAAATCAAACAAGATCAAACCAAGCAAATCTTGGTTTAAAAGTGAAAGATTGTGATTAATTGGCAAGTGTTCTAGATAATTATGGATGGATAGTAACTATTATAATCGTAATTATTGTTCTTGCCACAATTCTATTACTGATGAAGGAAGGGGTTGATGCAACTAAAATTACTGTTACAGGAGCAGTTGTTGTTGCTTTGATATACATGTTCTTTATGGACTGGAAATTAGGATTTGAAGAAAACCTTAGCTTTGAACACGTACCACACAATTTTCTAGAAGCTTTAGCGCGAACAATTAATGTGGAAGCGATTCTAATTATTTTCTCAGTTAGCATAATTGTAGCTCTTACACGAGGAGCAGGATTCTTTGATTTCATATCACTTTCTATAGTGAAATTAACTAAGGGAGATCCAAGAAAATTAATGATAGCATTAGGGGGATTAACTTTCTTTGTTTCAATGTTTTTTGATAACCTTTCAGCAATTATTCTGTTAGGATCCTTAACGGTGGTAATCTGTAGGCAACTAGAATTGAGATTAAGACCGTTTGTACTTTTTGTGGGGATTAATACCATAATTGGAGGACTTCCCAC
>JAUWEG010000195.1 GCA_030608385.1 Candidatus Heimdallarchaeota archaeon | reverse complement strand
TGGAACACAACTGAATCTTTCATTTATGAAGCTAAAATTGCTATAAATTATGTTATACATAGAAAACAAGCAGTTATAGAAGGAGGAATATTGAGTGGGATTGGGTTGGCTATAATTATTGCAGACCAAATAATCGCACTTAGAAAGAGTAAGAAAGCTAAATCATGAAACTAGTTTGGTAGTCAATTCCACTAGATCGGAATTATGATTCAATTCAACCATCTTTACATTTGATAGAGAAACGATTTCATCAACAAAGGAAACTCGTCTGTATGTTCTTGCATAAACTATTCTTAAATCTGGAATACGTTGAATAATTGGGCGTGGATTTTTTCCTATAGTTCTCTCAAGGTCGCTGATGATGTAGATGATTTTTTCTCTTGATGAACTATCTTTCAGCTGTTTTGTGGCCAATTGTAAGGCTTTATCTAAATCTGTTTTTCCTCCACTTTCAACATTCAAAATTAGTTCTACTAGTTCTTCAGGTGGGATTCTCTTAGACATAGGCTTTAACAGTTGAGCTTCTGAATCAAATTCTATTATGGCAAAGTTGTCTCGTTTAACTGAAAGAGACAAAACTGAAGCCATCAAAACGATCTGATGGATTAGCTGTAAAACACTAAGACTTTTATCAATACAAATAACAATGCTCTTCTTTCTTTTTGAAGGTTCTTTGACAACTATACTATCATAATCAGGATTTAGCTTCCCACTGCTCAACATTTTCTCAAAAGTCATTTCAATTTCCCAAGAATCACTTGGCTGATAATCTACATATCTAGAAACTGAAGATGAAATCCCCCGTCTGAAAATAGTTTTAGCTTTTTCTGTTATGAATGGTATAAGTTTCTCTAAAAGTTTCTTACGAATATTATAGTTAAGATGTTTTTTTGTTCTAGAATATAGTTGAATCAAATCTTCTCCAGTAAGATTATCTAACATTTGATCGGTTAATTCAATTTTATTAAGTATTTTAGCTGCTATCGTGGGATAGTTGGTTGCGATAAGTCTTAAACCCTCCAGATTACTTTCCTTTGCAGCTCTTTCAGCTAATTCAATAATACGTGCCATATTATCTTCTTTTTTACCAAGTTCAAGATGAATCTCGTTAATGGTCATTCGGCCAGCATTTGATGGGAAAGCAAGAAACGGTTCATCCCCTACAATTGATGATGTAAGGTCACCTAGTCTTCTTTTTTTCGTGTAATCCTATTGTCGTCATATTTAGACAAGACTTTAGAGATGATTTCTTCTATAATTTTTACTTCGCTTTTTCTACTGGATGTTTTGCTTCTAATTTTCCGAGAATGAACTGATATTGCTCTCTCAATAAGTTCAATCTCATCTATTCTTTCATTTGCTCTAAAGAGATATACTAATTGTATTGCTCCACGAACAGTTGAGCCATATTCTAGCTCAGGATGATTAAGTGAAGCTTCAACAATCTCACATGATATTCGAATAAGAAAATTATCAGTGCTACTTGTTCGAAGTTTTACAATTTCGATCATTTCTTCCAAAGGTTGATGAGAAACATTAATCCAAATGCAACGATCATAGAATGCTTTTGGTAAGGGATTTGTAGCTACTGTGTCTTGTGGATTATATGTGAAAACAGGTATGAAACCTTTCCGTGCTTTAATTTCTCCTAACTGAGGTATAGTGATCAACCTCTCATCAAGAGCTGTTAGTACAGCATTAATTGTTTCAGAAGGAGCTCTATTAACTTCATTATAAAAAAATAATCCTCCTTCTTCCATTGCTTCAGTTAAAGGTCCTGAAATGAATGTATCTTTCGAAAAACCCTTTTCTAGCACAAGGGGAGGATCATACCACCCTTTCAGTTTAATAGATGTTAAACTATCATCACCATCTACTCTTATGAAAGGTCTCTCAAGACTCTCTGCTAAAGCTTTAGCCATCTCTGTTTTTCCAGTACCAACTGGACCTTCAATAATAAGTGGTAAATCCTTTTCGATAGCTCTAACCATCAATTTTAGTTCTTTCTTTCGTCCAATGATGAGTTTTGACATTTTATCTAGAACTTCTTTTGAAAACTGACTTCCTTCAGACATCAAAACAAAATAAAGAAAGAGAAATTAAAACTCTTGTTGTGTGTGTTTTTAAAGAAAAAAATAATGTGAAGGATTGGTAGTTACTATGCTGCTACCATCCCATCTTCTTTTAATATGCTTTTAGAGGGTTTAACAAAGAGAATTATAATAAGCCCAACTATCATGATGAGTCCTACAACACCTACAGCAAGAGTATAAGCTACATTCAGATCCCAATTAGCTCCATCTGACTCATTTAATGCGATGATAGCTGCCCAGATGAGTGGTCCAATGGACGCAGATACTTTTCCTGATAATTTGCTGAAACCCATATATTCTCCAAATTTCTCTTTGGGTGCAAGTTCAATAATCATATATCTCTGAGCTACCCATGTCCCGCCTAATGCTGGTCCAGCCAATATCCCCATCATTAAGACCATGATAAATGGAAATGACCATCCATTCCCTACATCTCCTCCAAGCATTTCTGGAACAGCTATGGGTGACCATGCAAATGTAGCTATTATTGATATTATTAATGCAATAATCCAAATACCACAAACTAAGATAAAAGATGCTTTGGCTCCTTTCTTATCTGCAAATATTCCTATTGGATACGTAAATAGGACAGCTGATATAGTGGCTATAATAATGAAGTAGTTTGCAAAACTATAGTCCATACCCATTCCATCAGTTACTATAAGAATCATCTTGATTATAATAACATTCGCTACTTCTACGATTAAGAAATATCCGATGATGAATTTGAACATCTCTCTGTGTTTTCTAATGTCTCTAAAAGTGGTGCCTAATTGTTGGAAGGATCCTTTTACAATTTGCTTCATAGGGGGTGTTTCACCCTTCTTCTTTCTCTCTTTTACGAAGAAGAATGGTAGTGCAAATATTAGAAAAATTCCCATTGCAATTACATAAGTCCACCATTCATCTAGATAGCCAAACTTAACCCATCCATCAGCAGGATTACTTCTAGGAGATCCCCAAATACTTGAAAGAATTAACATTGCTATAATACCAATTATTGTTCCCAAGTAACCAAAAGCAACTCCAAAACCTCCAACTTTTCCAGCATGTCTTGGTGCTGCAATAAATGGTAACATTGAATCATAGAAAGCAAGACTCCACTGATAGGCCATGTTTGCAATCACATAGAACAATAGAACTAACCAAAGACTTTGAAATATACCTAATAGACTTGCAAAAATCAGTATAACTCCTGTAAGAACTATTACGAAAGGTTTTCGTTTACCTGCATAATCACTTAAAGCACCCGCTATAGGCATTCCAATTGCAATAATTAATTGCATGACCATTATCACCGTAGCGAAAATGAATTCTGATTCCGCATAGGAAAGATTGTTTACTCTTTGACCTATAATAAGGACATATTGATTTATAATCAGTGAAACTATAACCATCGAATAAACAGTGTTAGCAAGGTCATACAAAGACCAAATAAAGACATTCTTTAAGGAAGTCTTAGTTTCTAATTCAACCTCTTCTTCAAAAACTTCAGACATATGGTTTGAAATAAAATAGATATTTAAAAACTATTCCCAT
>JAUWEG010000161.1 GCA_030608385.1 Candidatus Heimdallarchaeota archaeon | reverse complement strand
AATACTTTGAAATCAAATTATAATGTCAGAAGAATTTGATTTTGATGTGGCTATTGTTGGTGCTGGACCTGCTGGTATTTCAGCGGCTTTAACACTTGCTAAAGCTGGTATCGAAACTGTTGTTTTAGAAAGAGGTCAATATTCTGGTGCAAAAAATGTTAGTGGTGCAGCTTTATATGGTCCTATTCTGAATGAATTAGTCCCAAATTACTGGGAAGATGAGAATTCATTTGAAAGATATCTTACAACCAAAAAAATAACTCTACTTTCTGAGTCTAAAAGTGTTACAATCGATGCAGATCTAAGGAATTTCAACCAAGTTCCATACAATGGTGTGACAGTTATACGACCTAAGTTTGACCGATGGTTAGCTGACAAAGCAGAAGAAGCTGGGGCTATGATTTTACCAGATACAATGGTAGAAGACTTAGTGTGGAATGATAAACAAATTGTTGGTGTAAAATCTGGAGAGGAAGTTCTCAAAGCTAAGCTAGTAATTATTGCAGAAGGTGCAAATAATATACTGGTTGAGAAAGCCAAACTAGCTAAAAAACCAAAACCTCGTCATTTTGCTCTTGGCATGAAAGAGACTTATAAACTACCTAAGAAAAAAATTGAAGAGCGATTCCATTTAGATGATAACGAAGGTATGAGCAATGAAATTTTAGGGTATTCTAAAGGTATTCCTGGTGGAGGATTTTACTACACAAATAAGGATACAGTTTCATTTGGGCTCATCCTTAATATGGATGTTTTAACCAAGAAAAAACTGAAAGCACCTGAAGTTTTTGAGGAGTTCAAGGAGCATTCTTATATCAAAAAACTGCTGAAAGATGCCAAAATGATAGAATATTCTGCTCACATCATTCCAGAGGGTGGTTTCAAGCACATGCCAAAATTATATGGTAATGGTGTTCTAGTCGTCGGTGATGCAGCTAGTATGGTTCTTAATGCAGGTTTATACATTGAAGGGATAAATTTCGCCTTAGAATCTGGCAAAGTAGCTGGAGAAGCCGCAATTGAAATATTACAAACAAACAATTATACTAAAAAACAAACTAAACTATACAAGAAGAAACTTAAAGAGAGCTTCGCTTACAAAGACCTTAAAACATTCAAAAGAGCTTCACACTTTCTAGAAAATAAAATGATGTTTACTTATGTTCCTGATTTATTGACAGGATTATTCGAAAAACTATTACGAAATAACGGATATCCGAGAAAGAGAATAGTTACATCAGCTATAGGATATGTTTTCAAAAAAGGTAAATTGTTTGGATTAATAAAACTTCTAATAGGAGCGGTGAGATCATTATGAGCAAATCAAACAAACCCAAAACACTAGAGGAAAAACTAGATCTAACGAAAATTACAACCGATCAGAATTATGCACATATTGAGATAAATCCAGAAATCTGTAAAGCAAAGTGTACAACTTATGATTGTGTTTATGGATGCCCAGCAGATTGCTACAAATTTACAGAAGGAGAGGAAGCAGATGGACCTGTTGTCTTCGATTATGTAACGTGTCTTGAGTGTGGAACATGTCGCATTGTGTGTCCTCATGGTAGCGTTGATTGGAAGTATCCTAAAGGTGGATTTGGAGTAGAATTCAAACACAGTTGAGTTTATCCAATTTCCTCATTTTCTCCTTTAAATATTCAAATGTGGTTATTTTCTCAGTAGTCCTCTGGTAAATAGATATGATTATTGAGAAATATGATGCTAAATCACTAATTCGGACATCAAAGAGAAGTCCTCACCATATTCATTTGAATATTTATCAAGGGTGCTTTCACAACTGTTCTTACTGTGATGGAAAATCTGATGAATATTTCATGCATGATGATTATAGCAATACGATTAGAGCTAAGATTAATGCACCAGAATTACTTGAAAAATATTTGATTAACAAAGGATTTCTACCCATCAATAGAGAAAAAACAAACACCCTTTTGGATTTTATTCCTCATTCAAATAGAACAAAAATATCAAGTGATAATCCAAAATTCATCATTAATATTTTTGGCAATATTTGTGATGTTTATCAACCAGCTGAAGCAGAATTAGAAATAACCAGAAAAGTTCTTCAGGTAGCTTATGATTATGGTTTCCCAGTTAGAATATTAACTAAAAATGCTCTAGTCCTACGAGATATTGATTTGATAAAGAAAATAAATCAGGATTCATTTGCAAGGGTCGCATTTACAATTACTCTCTCCAACCAACAAGAGCAACTTATTTTTGAACCTAATGCAAGCTCAACAAGTGAAAGGCTTTTAGCACTCAAAAAATTTCGAGAAGAAGGAATTTCTGCAGGGGGGTATATAACTCCCGTAATTCCATGGATAGGCGATAAAAAAACAAATCTTATGAAACTTTTTCAGCAATTGAAAGATGCAAGAGCAGATTTTGTCATAACTGGAGGATTAACATTAAAACCTGGGAGAAACAAAGATGATTTCCTGAAAATAATTGGTGATCATTACCCAGAGTTATTGATTCTGTATGATGAGCTGTACAGAAATAACTCAATTTATGGCCAGCCAGATATGGAAATATGGGAAAGATATAAATTACTAAATCCAATAAAACATGGCTATCAAATGAGCAAGGAATATGGGTTAAATTTCTTTGAACCGCGTTATATTCCAGAAGGGACATTAAGAACAAATCTTGAAATGTCAACTATACTGTCTAGAATAGCTTTTCTGATGGGGGAGATTTATGAGGAATCCTGGCAAAAAGCATACGAAATACGGGAAGCAGCTATTGAATTGGAAAATAATCCTTCTGACATTAGTCAGATGAAATTTGATGAGATCCTTACTCTGCCTTTTGAAAAACATGTTTTTCGACACATAATTGAAATGCTTCAAACAAGAAGAAGCAGTTATTTGATAAGAAAAGAAGATAATTCTCAGCTTTTTTTTATAAATGATGGTTTTTTTTCTAAAAATTCCTCTTCCTTGCGATAAATTTTAAATAAAGACTGTGTATATGTTCTTGAGTTTAATGAGTGAATTGGATAAACTAAAAGATATCATTCCTGATGTAATCTCTGGATTCGTCCGTTATGCAGACTTTGATGCTATTCCTGAAACATTTCCTATTAGGAATCAAGAAGTTCTTTTACCTTTACTTAAGAGATTAAAAGAAGCTGGTTCTAATGGTTGTTTGTTCTATCTATATGATGAGGAAATGGTTAATTTTCTTAATGCATTACATGCAGAGATGAAAGAGTTCCCCATAATGGTTATCATCCGTTTTGGTGATATTAGTACAACCACAACATTGTTACAAGCCTTAGAGTTTAAACCTTTTGTGATTTTCTTAGACTATTCTATTTCTGATCAAAGAGACACTGAGATAGTTCTGAAATATTCTAACGCTGTTTCTAGATTTACAGAACATATAGGGATATTTAGTATTGAACCAATTGGTACTGTTTCATTCTTCATAACAGCTAATCCTGATATCAAAATCTACCTTATTCCTTTCAATCTGCTTGGTTTTGGTGTTCAAAATAGAAGTTTGCTTGAAATGATAGTAAATTCATCTGAAAATCTTTACATTACAATGAACCCATTAGCTCAAGGACGAGTAAAATCTCGCCAATCTTTTGATTATATAACGACCCATAAAATTCATGGTGCTTTAGTTGAGATTGGAGAAGCAGAACTCAACCTAGAAACAACAAAATTTGCCAAATACTTCTTTGAAACTCATGATTTCCTACAAATTGCTCTTGAGTTTGAAGACCATTCGGAAGTATGTGATACATGCGGTTTAGGCATGTATAGATATTACCCTCCTTCTGGAGGTAGTTGGTTCTATTGTCCTCAATGTCAAGCTAAGAAGGAAATACCAAAAGGTTAGCTTAGGTAGGTGGTTTCAATTAAATCCTGTCCATTTTGTGGAAAAGAAATACTAGACATAAGTTTTTTCTGTTCTTTTTGTGGAAAGAAAGTAAAAGAAGAAACAGATGAGAATGAACTCAGGGTATCTGAAAGAATAGGGAAATCTTTTCAAAAGACAGTTAGTAGTTTTAAGCAGCAAGCATCAAAATTACTTACAAACTTGGAGCAAAAAGTGGATAACTCTACATCTTTATCCTTTGTTAATAAACAGAGAATTTTAAATTTACTCAATCAATTTCAAGATAAAGGTCAAATTGAACTTGCTGAAGAAACTCCTGAGATTTCAGAATGGGCTACTCTTGTTGAAGAGGCTATATCTGGAGAGAAATGCATAATTTGTTTGCAAGAATTTAAAATAGATGATCAAATCGAAACCAAAGTTATTCTATGCCCAGAATGCAACTATGCGGGACATGTAAAACATTTCATTGACTGGTTAGATAAGAAAAAATCCTGTCCAATGTGTAGATCAGAATTAGATAAAAACAAGTTACTTAGAGGTTTTCTAACTATAAGAGATGGCAAAATGGTATTCTCAAGCTGGGAAAAGAGTGTTTAGGAACAAACTATTTGTTTCTTCGTTGAGACATCTCTTCTCTAAATCCATTCAGAAGATGTTTAAACTCTTCAGCTTTTTGAACAGAATCATCTGAATAGATAATTGGTCCTCCAACTGTTATCATAGATTTGCTATCATAGTGAAAAATTGCACTTTTTACAATGAGATATTGTTTACCATACAATGGAGTCATTGCTACTACATTCTCTCCTATTCTTTCTCTAATTCGTCCTACATCTTTAGAATCTATATGTTCAGCATTCCCTATCCAAAAACCATCAACTTGAGCTCTTTTGCACCGTTCTGCGATATAAAGATAGATAGGTTTCTCATCTATTTGCGCAATTTTGTAAAAAATAGCTTCTGGATTAGAAAGAAGCGTCAAAACTATAATCCCTAAATCCTTTTGGTGAGCAAGCAAAGAAGCTTTTTCTATATTTGCTCCAAATGGAGAAAAAGTAAATGCATCAAATCCTTCTTCTTTAAACCAGAAAATTGCTGATTCATTAGAAGCATCAATATCACTTAATTTGTGATCGACAATAGATAACATCTCATTTTGATGAATGAGAATATTTAGTGATTTTATTTCATCTGCAGTAAGACCAATTAAGAATTGTCTATTCAACTTAATTGTGGAAGTATGAGGAGCTACATCTTTAATCATATTTCGCATGAAATTAAGCCTATCATCATCCTTCATGGTGTATTTACTTCTTTGAGAAGGTAAAACAGGATCAAGTCCTACACACAAGATACTATTCTTTTGGGAAACTATCTTCTGATATCGTTGAAGAAATGAATTCTGCGATGAAACCATAGGAAATGATTCTTATGAGGATATTTAACAATTTGTTTATCAGAAATGTATTCACAAACTAATGAAAAATTATTTGAAAGCAACAG
>JAUWEG010000111.1 GCA_030608385.1 Candidatus Heimdallarchaeota archaeon | reverse complement strand
TCTATAGATTTTCCAGAGATAGATGGTGAGTATTATGAAAAAGATAATTTTGGGGAAAATAAAGGAGGAGCAAGGATTCCTAATGGTAAAAAACCAGGTTGGGTAATTCCAAAGAATTTGCGCGAGAGATGGACATTAATTGAGGGGAAGAGTCAGGATGAATTACCTCCCTTGATTTCGGAATTAAAGGAAATAGATTTTTTCTTGCATGATAGCGATCACTCTTATGATTGCATGATGTTCGAATATGAAGAAATTTTTAAAGTCTTGAAAAATGAAGGAATATTTGCTTCGGATGATATTGTTTGGAATAACTCGTTTGATGATTTCTGTAAGACAACAAACAAAAAACCAATTTACATTGGTCCTAATGTGGGTTTTATTATTAAATAATCATCAACTCTTTCATTATTAAGTTTCTTAAGTAAATTACAGAAAATGTAATCTTTATCAGAAAAACTTAAACACTTTAAAGGTTAAAGTACCCTCTATGTTCAAGATTCGAGAATATGAACCTCCATTAAGAGTACAAATTACTATTAAGAACTTATTTATTTTCATGGCTTATTTCTTGACTTTAACTTTCTTCTTAGCTATAGCTTATTATCCTGAAAAATATCAGTTTTTTAGTGAGCATATCAGTAATCTTGGAAGAATAGAGAGTGTTTTGGGTTCCTCTAATACAACATCAATGATAGTCATAATGGTTGGTTTTGGTCTTTGTGCAACACTTTTTCTAACTGTTGCTATACTATATTTTCTTAATAGAAATCTGTACATGTGGCATGTAAAGGGAGTACTGTCACTCATAACTACTTTCGGGATTGCATGTGATGCTATTCCTTCAGATCATCCTAAGCTTAAAATACTTCATATAATCGGAGCATCTTCATTCATTGGCGGTTTTGCAGCTTTCAATGCTTTTGTTCAGATATCTAGTTTAGTAAAGAAGAAGAAAGACAAACAGAAAGAAATTAGTAAAGCAGATACTATTTGGGATATATTCTTTTCAATTGTTGTGATAGCCCTGCTTATTGGTTATTTCGTCTTATTTGCATTGGATGCAAGTAATATTGACATCAGCTTAATTGATCCAATCTTCCAGAAAGTAATTATCTTTGCTGAAATCTTGGCACTTTACTTAATAGATAATATAGATATCTGATTGCTGAGTTTTCTTTTCAAAATTTCATTTAAATGGGAGCATAAAGACACAAAAGAAATTTTTCCAAAACCTTTTTAATTCCAAAAAAGAGCAGTTGTTTTGGTGTACTTTATGAAAAAAAAATATTTTCACTTATTATCTATCTCAATATTACTAATCTTAGTGTCAACTCAAATTGAAGCTGATTCTTATACATATACTAAAACAGAGACTGATGGGACACAATATACTATGTTAGCTGATTTTCCAGATGTTTACAAAATTGGGGAATTATTTGAATTTGAATTAAAATTGACAGCTGATGTGTTTGGAACATTAACTGGTGTTATTGTAGCTTTTTATGACATAACAATATATATTACAATCTCGGGAGATATTTACTTTGCTGCACAGAATAAAACTCTCCTAGATATTGATACTGAAAGTGGGAGTAGCTCTACAATTTTTACATTTAATCTATCAGATATAACAGATGATAATTTCTATATTTCAACGAAATTTGAATTCAAAGGAAATAATACACAGGGTGAAGATCCAGATTATGGTTTTCTTGGAGGAATAGGTAGAGTTAGAGTAAAAGAAGCAAGCATAAGCATTATTGTTCCAATTCTAGCAGTTTTAAGCATAGCCTATATTGTACATAAAAAACAAAAAAGATAATCTCATTTTCTTTTTTTACTTTTTCATTCTAAATATGGCTTCTTCCAGAGTAAAATTTCTTACTTTCTCATAACGTTCATGCAAAAGGCATAAATAGTCCTTATACTTCTTTTTTATTTGAAATTATAACCCTCAATTAGTGATGATTGAGATAAGTTAATCCTTTCAAGTGATAGTTTATGAATAAAAAATTAATTATTTTAATCAGTGGAGCTACCCTTATGGTTCTAGTAACGGCTATCCCACTTGCAGTTATATTTACTGGCGAAACTAATCCACCCGTAATAACTGGATTTACGCCTGAGTTCTATGCAATAGTTTCAGGAGTAACAGAAATTTCAGTTAATGCTACAGACCTTGGTGAAAATCCTTCAGGAATGGGTTCATATAAAATCTACATTGATGACGTTCTTGTCTCAAAAGAAAGCACCTATGATTTAGATACTACTCAATATGAAGATGGAACAAAACTTACAATCAACATTAAAGCATATGACAAAAAAAGAAATTTCGCAGAGATAAAATTTTGGATTATAGTAGATAATACTGTTGATCCTCCTCCAACTGATGTTTTCAAGGTTTTGAATTATAATATCTGGGAAAGCGGGAAAGAGGATGAATACCTGGATGTTATTATTGAAGAAAATCCTGACATAGCTGTTTTGGTTGAAACTGGGGGTTTAGATGATAGTAATAACCGTATGCTGAGATACATTTGCTATAGAACTGGCGGATATTACTATGAGCAAGCACCTTTTGAGGGCAGAGCAGATCAACTTGGACCTAAAAGTTTTTCTACAACTAATGGTGAAGCAATCATAAGTCGGTATCCAATTTTAGATTTCTTCCAGATAGATACATGGAGATCAGATGCTGGACCAAACATTACCTTGTACCGTGATTTCTTTGATGCTGTTATAGATATTAATGGGATTGTAACTCATGTTCTTGGATATCATGGAAAATGTTGCAGTCCAACACCTACTACTAATACTACAGAAATGAGAGAAACTGAAGCAGAGCTTATGATTAATTACTTAGATGATTTAGGGGATGTTCCAGTAATGGTTATAGGTGATTTTAATTCACATTCGCCTGATGATGTAGGAGATTTAGCGCCTTTAGGATGGCTTGGAGATGGACCCTTGAGGATGTTCCTTTATCCAGAAGATCCAATTTATGGAATTCATTCTTCTCAAGTACATAATTTTACTGATGTATTCAGAGAATTATATCCTACAGACCCAGGACATACTTTTGGTTATTGGGAGCCACAATACTGGGGTAGAATTGATTACATTTTAGTAAATGAGTTTTGGGCTAATAGGATGATCAATGCAACTGTTGGAGATACTCCTTCTGCAAACCTTGGTTCTGATCATTATTCCGTTGATGCCTTTTTCTCCTTAGACGAAGAATATTCCTACTTCAATGGTTCAACTATAGTAGCAGAAAAGAATCCAGTTCGAGTTTTAGGAAACAATGTAGTTGATTGGAAAGTCAATGAACAAGTAGAACGTGTAATTGCTTTTAATAAAGAAATGATAGTTTTCTGTGAAAGAAAATAAACTCATTCTCTTTTTTCCTTTTCATTATTTTAGTCAGTTGAAACAAGTTATGTTTTTATTATAAATAAAAAATGAATGTGTTAAGTTTTCACCACCAATAACATCCAGTTGAACAAAATCCTATCAAACAAGACTTCTTATCAGGATGTATAAAAAACAAGATTACACCACAAACCAACCCTCCAACTAGTGAAATTATTCCTAGAATAATTTGCCATGTTATTATCGTACCACCAGAGAGAAGGTCGGATAATACTAATAAAATCAGCACTGAACCTAGAATACTAAAAACTATGGTTAGTATTCCCAAAATGATTATTTCTTTAGTAGGTTTAATCTTCACCCTAGGTTGTTTATCTTCGTTTATTCTTCTTCTCTCTACCTCTTGTTCGATCAGGTGAGGGGGAATCTTTTGTTCAAATTTAACAGGAAGATGTTGTTGTTTATATTCCAAAATTGCTTCTTCTAAATCGGCTCCACAGAAAAAACAAAATTTGGCTTCAGATTCATGAGGTTTTCTGCATTTAGTACATTTGAAATCATCCATTTTAGAAATCCCCCCAGACAGTAAATATCCACCAAAGAAAAACCCCAACTCCAATTGCTACAAAGAATGCGATTATATACATTACTAATCGAACATCACTAGATCTGGAAGGTTGTACTACTATACTTGTTGCATCTTTATAGACACCAGATCGACTTTTAGAGGTATCACTAAAACTTTTTCGTATGTCATATTTACCGAAATCCTCTCTACAATTTGAACAAATAATTTCATCAATAGGATTTGCATGTCTGCATTTAGGGCAGAAAAAAGTTTCTTTTTGTATTACAGGTGTTTGAGTTACTGGTTTTGATTCGCCCTTTAAATCACTTCCACAAACTATACAGAATTTGTAATCAGTTTTGGAAACATTTCCACAATCTGAACAAATAATATTGGGCATATCAAAGAGTACAATTTAAACTGTAGATAAAAAGATTTTGTAGAAAAAAAATAAAAGAGTTGTTAAGTGCAACACCAAAATATAATATCAAAAGCAGACCTTTCTTTTTCTCCCATAAGTGAAACGTCTTTTCCTGCTCTACCTGGTTTAGGTAAAGGTCTTCCTGTGGGATATTTTTTTACTGGTTCTTGCTCTTGTTCTTTGATTTGAGGTGCAGTATGATTCAGTTTTACTGGTAATCTTTTATCCTTATACTCAAGAATTGCATCAGCTAGATCCTCTCCACAGAAAGAGCAGTATTGACCTTTCGTAGTATGTTGTTCTCCACATTTTGGACAGAATAATCCTGACATATCAAATTGTACAAACTCCTAAGAAGATAAAAAGTTTCTTCACATAGATACTAATCTTTTTAATTTTTCTTAACTGATGTTTTTTGTTGAGTATCATGAAAATAGGTCTATTAACAGGTGGAGGAGATTGCCCTGGTTTAAATGCCGTTATCAGAGCTGTAGGTAGGAAAGGAATAGATTATTACGGTTATGAATTCATCGGATTGAAAAATGGATGGGCTGGCTTAATGGCTCTTGATTACAAAGAGATGGAAAGAAAAGATTTTTCAGGTATCTTACACCTCGGAGGAACTATTCTCGGATCATCTAGAACTAATCCAGAGAAAGAAGAAGGAGGATATGACTTAGCTGTAGAAAATTTCAAAGAATTAAATCTTGATGCACTTATAGTTATTGGAGGAGACGATACTTTAAGTGTTGCTCAAAAATTACACGAGAGAGGGATACCAGTGATAGGTGTTCCTAAGACTATTGATAATGATATTTGTGCAACTGACATGACTTTTGGATTCGATACAGCTGTATCTATAGCTACTGAAGCAATTGATAGATTACATACAACAGCTGAGTCACATCATAGATGTATGGTAGTTGAAGTAATGGGTCGACATACAGGATGGATCGCAACATATGCGGGAATAGCTGGTGGAGCTGATATAATACTCATTCCTGAAGAAGCGTTTGATATGAATGATGTAATTAAAAAAATACAAAAAAGAATGAACAGAGGAAAATTCTTCTCCATTGTAGTAGTTGCTGAAGGATATCAACTAAAGGAAGAAGGATGGAATATACAAACTAAAGAGAAAGATAATTTTGGAAATATTCGTCTAGGGGGTATAGGGGATCTGGTCGCAAGAGAGATAGAAAAACGTCTAGGAATTGAATCAAGAGCTGTAGTTCTAGGACATGTACAACGAGGAGGAACTCCCACTGCATATGACAGAATCTTAGGAACTAAGTATGGTATAGCAGCTGTTGATTTGGTTAATGAAGGAAAGTTTGGTATGATGACATCTCTTCAAGGAACTAAGATAAGAGCTGTAACAATTGAAGAGGGAGTCAAAGAATCCAAAACTGTTGATAAAGAAACTTATGAAATTGCCAAAGTGTTTTTTGGATAATTTATCATGGTGCAAATGTACTATCTATTTGTAATGATGAAAAAAAAAGAAGTAAAAATTATGACTAATCTTTTTGTAAAAAGGCATATAATGCAAAACTTTCTTGATCACAGTTAATAACTTTCCAACCAGAGTCGATATATGATTGTACCTCATTTTCAAAAGCTTGCATAAAATCAGCAATGGTAGCATATCTTGTTGGTCTTTGGTTAACCATTCTAATAACTTTAAATTTAGCAATAACAATAAATTTCAATTGTAGTTTAAATATTTATCCAGAAAAACTAAAGCTAAATGAATTTAGATAGATAAATATAGCTCAAGAACCAAACCAACCCATGGTTGAATATGTCTCAGATTTACTATCTGTAAAAAAAGCACATCTGGATAAAGCTGCTAAAACACTTTCTCTAGCTTTTATGGATGATCCACTCAGTAATGAGGTTTTTTCAGAGGAATCAACGAGATATAATAATCTTATGACATATTTCCTTTTTCGCATAAATTATGGGATTAAATACGGGGAAGTATATGCAACATCCGAAGAATTTGATGGGGTTGCTATCTGGTTACCTGGAAAAAGAGCACATATTAGTAATTGGAGAGGGATGCTCTCAGGTGGAATGAAACTTTATAGTGAAATCGGTAGAGAGCTTATGACTAAGTTTAATGAAATAAATCATTATACAACTAGTTTTAGAAATTCTATCATACAACCACCATATTATCAATTATCACCTATAGGTGTAATTCCAGAAATGCAAGGAAAAGGATTTGGCAGCAAATTACTTAAACCAATGTTTGAAAGATTTGATGATAAAAAAAACATCTGTTTTCTAGAAACTCAAACTAAAAAGAACATACCTTTGTACCAAAAATATGGATTTGAAGTTTTAAAAGAGGGAAAAATCCCTAATACAAAACTTCAGCATTGGGGTATGAAACGAGAACCAAAATAAAGAGATTAAAGAAAATCTCTTGAAAGTTCCTCTAAATCATTGAGTTCAGTTTTTGTTAGTTTGAAATTCATAACTTGACCATTTTGTTCTGCTTGTCTAGGTTTAGTTGAGCCAGGAATAGCTACTACAGTTTCTCCATGAAAATTAATTAGCCAATTAAGAGCTACTTGAGCGATTGTTACTTTGTGAGATTCCGCAATAAGACCCATGGAGTTAATTAACTTCTGACTTTTCTTGAGACTACCTCTGCTCATCATTTTTCTCCCCATAAGTAGACTCTCGGTTTGTTCTTTGTTTTCGTGAAATCTTCCAGTAAGAATCCCACTTTGTAAAGGAGACCAAGAGATTATTGTTACACCTAATTCTTTAGCTGTATCCAAAACGTCATTGCTTTCGATTTTTCGTTTTATCAAACTATAATTTACTTGATTGGATGCTAAAACATGTCCTCTATCCGCTAAGATTTCATGAGCTTTTATCATTTGCTTAGCAGAAAAATTACTGATACCTATTGAACGAATGTGACCTTCATCTAGAAGATCAGCCATAGCATCAAATTGCTTCTGGAAAGATGACATTGCATAAGGCATATGAATTTGGTGCAAATCAATAGTATAAGGATTGAGATACTTCTTTCTGTCATCTATTGTTTTCTTAATAGAACGAGCTCTTCTCATCATAGGCATCCATTTAGTAGCTACAATAATCTCATCATCCTTTTTGCCTACCGCTTGTAATCCTTTAGATAATTTCGACTCAGAAATTCCATTACCATATGCTTCTGCAGTATCAAACCAATTTATACCATTATCTAAAGCAGATTTTACAATAGCATTAGATTCTTGATCAGAAAGTGCAGGATAGACCATTTTCATGAAACCATGACCTCCGGCAAACTGCATCGCCCCCTGACCAATAGGAGTTATTTCAATTTCTGTTTTTCCAAGTTTTCTTTTTGGTATAGTTTCTAGTTTATTTTGGTTCATATTTTTCAAATAATTCTAGGTAATAATAAAGATAATGAATAAGAAGAATTTCGAACAACTCTTAAAGATGAATATGATTGTTCAAGAATACTAACAATCACATCCTCCACAATCGCCACAATCACATCCTCCACAATCACTAGTGCAATCGGCACAACTACATCCACCACAGTCACCGCAACCAGCACAATCTGAGCTCCAACAACCTGTTCTACTTGTTCTACTT
>JAUWEG010000094.1 GCA_030608385.1 Candidatus Heimdallarchaeota archaeon | reverse complement strand
AGTCATCTATTAGTGAAAAATAATTGAAACCTTTTATCTTGCTTTCTTTTACACATATCTCAAGTAATCTAGCTAAAGCTGCTTCTTGAATTCTCTCACCATACATGACTGCTGATACACCAAATTCACACACCCAAAATTCCTTTGTGTTACTTGTTACATCTTCAAGATACAGGTCTAAATTTAGATCCCTTCCATGTATTATGTAGAAGTCGATTCCCATGAAATCAAGAGTAGTATTTACCCATAATTCTTCAAATACACTAGTTTCATGTGTATATTTGTCAAAATCATTAAACGAGAGATTTACGCCAATCTCTGTATCATTTGTAAAAGATCTAAGATAGTTCACAGAATCATTTATAGTAGATGCCCAAACTACAGGGGTTTGTAATTCTCTAACAAATGCTGAAGAGAAACCGAGTGGTTCTGGATAGATAAGAAGATATTCAGGAGTACAGTTAAGAATCAATGTTTTAGCTTGCTGTTCGATGACATCAACATAATCAGTGAAATTGACCGCTTGATAATTCCATATTGGAAATCCGTATCCATACGTTGATAGCATGATTTTGAAACCATTTGCATGGAGTTGATCTGTGATATCTATAAGTTCTGTTAGATTATTATCAACAATCTCTGCTTTAACATCAATTCTTACAGTGGAAACATTCAATTCTTTGATTAAAGCTAGTTCCTCTTGAAAGATAGCTTCATAGTTAACCAGTAGGGTTTGTTGATAAGTAATTGTCTTTAATGATACACTGAATTCAAAATCAGTTCTTTCAGGATATGTAGGTTGATAATTTGAGCCTTTAAAATCACTAAATGAAGTGAATGTACCAATATTTAGAAGGCTAAACACCATTAGTAAAATGAATAGAATAGCAAATATTCCTTTTGAACCATTATCCAGAAAAGCAAGTATTGTTGACCATACTGCAGGTTTCTTCTGTTCTGGAATCTCAATCTCTTCTGTAAATACACTCCCTTTTGAATCCTTACCTTGTTTTTTGGTTTTTTTAGTTGGAGTTTTCTCAGGTTCCGGTTCAGGAGGTCTCATAAATTTAATTGGAGCTGCAAGAGGAATCAAAAGAAGTGCAGGGAAGAAATAACCTACTGGACCATATAGAAAAGCTTGGAAAGCTGAATACCCAACTGAAGGAATAATCATTATCCATTCTAGAATTCCAGGCAAAGCAAAAATTGTTTGAGCTTCAATGAAATTTAGTAATAACATAAACGACTGCAAAGATAAAATAGTGAAGAAGATATAATTGGCTTTACCCCATCTTGAAACTTCAATTGAATTTTTAAATGCTAAAATTGTAGCTAATAGGTTGTTTACAAACAGTAGAAAACACCCGATTAGACCCCCCCAAACAAAATCTACTGATAATGAAAAATTAAACCAGAAGAAGAAAAGAATTGTTCCTACGAAGATTAGCCCAGCTGATGATAAATTCCATGCTTTCCTTTCATAAAGAGGATTTGATAAAGAATTATAAATCAACTTAAGTGATAAACCCGCATTATATAACAATGCGATATAAACAAAAATGAACGAAGCTTCAGGAGTTATAATAGACATCTTTCTCATGTGAAAAAAGATGACACGTTTAAATGTCTTACCATTTAAAGTATAAAATCATTTGAAAATAAGATTATGAAGATCTTCTAATGTACCTCTGTAATCAGGCATAATGTCTTCTGTCATGTTCTCCTCATTTTCAAAAGCAGTTTCCACTAGAAAGGTTTTGTAACCATATTTCTTAGCTACCATATCCCTATAACCATCATTTCCTACCATTAATGATTTCTTTGGATCTATTGCAGTCTTTTTAGCTATGTTTAACCAATAATTGCTATTATTTTTGCAATAATTGGAATTTTCCGCGTGTGTAATAAGATTAAAAACATTTTCAGGAACACCGCCCCATTCCATTCTTTTTCGTACAGCTATGAAAGGAAAAACAGGATTTGTTGCTAAAATTAATTTCTTTTCAGGATGGAGTTTCTTAAGATTCTGTAATAATTCACCAGCACCTTCCATCTTGGAAATTAGCGGTTTTATTGCTTTATATTCGGTTTCGTAAAAATGTAAAAATCTTTTTCGTAGTGTTTCACAATCTACATCAAATTTTGGACAGAAATCTTCCATAAAATCAATAAGAGTTGTGGTATTGCCGTTGTCACCATTTTCCATCACATCTGTAGATTTGAGTAATTCTGTGTAAAATGTTTCAGGATTAGGAACTAAATCTATGAAGAACTTCGCAGCTGCTCCTAGATAGGTCTTAATGAAAGCTTCAGGTTCAAAATATAACAAAGTTCCATCTAAATCAAAAAGTAATGCTTCAAAATCCATTTTTATCACCAGTCTAGTCATTTTAGAAATTTATAATGTGTATCCAAACAAATACCAATACAACCAGGACCAGTATGAGTAGTAACAGCCATCCCTAGATCATCTATTGATATGTTGTGTTCCTCAGGTTTAAACCTATCATCGATGTAATCTTTCAGTAATTTTGCAGAATCCACATTCTTTGCATGCATAATATAAGCATTAAAAGTATTGGGTCTTCCTGTTTTTTCATAAACATACTCAAACGATTCAATAACAGCGTTTTCATGACCCTTAACAGTTTTAGCTACATCCATCTTACCATCTTCAAAAACTATTACAGGTTTCCTATCAGCAATTTTACCTACCCAGTACTTCGATCTACTAAGTCTTCCTCCTCTGTGTAAATATTTTAAATCGGCTACAGTAAAACCAACTTCAAGCTTATCTCTATATTCATCTAATTTTGGGATTATTTCATCAGCACTTAGACCTTCTTCAGCAAGCTCAGCTGCCATAATTGAAATTACACCTATACCAAAAGTAGCTAGTTTTGAATCGTAAATAAGAATTTTAGATGGGTTCTTAACCTTTTTTTCATATCTTCTTCTAGCATTAATTGCTGTATTGAAGGAACCAGAAATACCTGAAGAAATGACTATATTTATTACTTCATCCGCTTCATTTCCTAATTTCTCAAATAATTCATATTGGTGGTAAAGAGTTGGATTAGCAGTTTGAGGGTAGACTTTAGAGCTGAAAAATTTCTCATAATATTGCTCTAAATCAATATCTATTCCTTCATAGTATATTTCATCCCCAAATCTTATCACTGTTGGGACTAGTGATAGATTGTACTTCTTGATTAAATCTGGAGATATATCTGCAGCGCTATCTGTCATTATTCTTACAGTCATCTGATAAACCTAAAAGAAAGAAAAAAAAGTTAAATTTAAACTTTGCTTGTTTAAATCTAATATTCGAAGTTTTTTGTAAGCATTATGCCAATTGTACCAGGACCAGTATGAGAAGCTATTACACCACCCATAGAGAAGATTTTGCCTAATTTCAGACCTGGGTATTGTTCCACTAGTTTAGCTGCAATCTCTTTTGTTTCAGAGTAAATTTGTGCTTGAGTGAAATGTAATGTTAATTCACTAGGATCAACCTGCAAATCATTCATCTCCATCTCAATTATTGTTTTTATTGCAGCATCCCTTCCTGAAACACTTTTAACGGGTATAATTTTCCCATCTATCATTTGGAAAATAGGAATTTTTGACAAAAGAGAACCTAGAACATATTTTGTCCTGCTCAATCTTCCACCTTGAAACAGCCACTTTAGGTCTTTAACTGTAAAGTAGAATGATTGGTCTTTAGTCCTCCACTCATCAAGCTTAGGTACAATTTCTTCTGCACTCAAACCTTCCTTAGCAAGAATTGCCGCTTTTATGGCAATCAATCCGAAGTTAGCACTAGCTGTTCTGGAATCAAAAATGTGTATTTTTGCTCCATCTGGATGCTGTTTCTCGTACATTTTTTTAGCCATACGAGCACTGGCTACAGCACCACTAATTTCTCCTGAGATGTGTATAGAGATAATGTCATCAACTTTATCTCCGAATTTTTCATAAGCTGCGAGTAAATCTGCTTGAGTAGACTGAGAAGTTGTAGGATGCTCATCAGTTTTAGAAAGTTTTTCATAAAATTCTGAAGTTTTGAGATTTTCTAATTCCTTGTATGCTTCTGTTCCAAACATAACTTGCATTGGAACCCACTCAATGTCATATTTCTCGTATATTGTTTCATCATTTTGTAAGTTCAAATCAGCGCTTGTGTCACATATGATCTTAACTGTCATAGTAGTACTGTTAAAATAGCTTTTTTTTAAACATTTACTACTTTTATGGATAAATAATAATCATTTGAATAATAGGAGATTAATTTCTGAATGTGAACAAAGAAAGATACAGAAGAGCAAAATATTTAAATTGGCTGATTCAAGCATGTTTAGAAGATTAAGGAATAAGAAATCAATGATTAAAAGAATCTTTAGATCCGCAACAGTATATCTTACAATTATGCTATTTCTAGGCTTAACTATTTCACACTCATCTATTAATAGTGCAATAGCTCTTAATTCGGAAAATAGTATGACTACAGCAATAGACAAGACTCTTCAAACATTTAGTCAAATCAATGATTCTTTTCTTGATAGGCCCATTCTTGATCTTGCTAAAGATGTTAACAACACAGAAATCAACCCAGATATTGAGGAATGGATTTTTGTTAATATCACTATTAAGAACATTGGTAATCAAACTGCATATAATCTTACAACAGTTGATCCAAGTTTTTCTGATTGGGCTATTTCTAGTTTAAACCTAACAACCCAAAAGTATGTTATTGTGGAACCAAATGCTACAATATACTATTATTATTACTTCAAACCTCTTTCTGAAGGAAACTTTACTTTAGAACCAACTACCATCGAATATTACGGCATTGATGAAACAAAATTTAATGCGCAATCACAGAGATTCATCATTTTATCTATTAAACCAGAGAATATTGTAGTTTTAGATGTACAGCTCTGGTTAAATATTTTGTATTATTCTTTAGCAATAGTATTTGGAATAGGTGCTCTTGTTTTAATCGATTATCTTGTTTTTAAGAGGCCTCGTGAAGTTAAGAAAAGGAAGGAGAAACAAAAAAGTAAAAAAGAAATTGCTTCACAAAAAAGTAAGAAGCAAATTAAAAGAAAAACCAAGAAGAGAAGGTAATCTTTCCTTTTTCTTAAAACGTCAACAAATCTCATATTTTATATATTACAAGAAACAAGTGATTTTGATGTCCTTAAAAGAAATTACCAACATGGATCTAAAATACATTTTAGTTGGAGGAAAAGGAGGAGTAGGGAAGACAAGTGTTGCTTCGGCTCTAGGAATAGCTTTAGCTGAACTAGGTAAGAGAGTTCTAATTATCTCGACTGACCCTGCACATAGTGTTTCTGATTCGTTTGACATGGATTTCTCCAGTGGTGAAATAACCAAAGTTAAAGGAGTAGTTGGTGACTTATTTGCATTAGAAATCAATCCTGCTACAGCTGGTGAAGAAATATCTAAGGCTATAGGACAACCTGTAGATTCAGATCAATTCTCACAATTTTCTGCTATTCCTGGTTTAGGTGAATTACAACAAGGTTTGGGTCAAGATTTAAAATCAATTCCACCTCCAGGTATGGATGAAGCCTTATCTTTCGCTAAAATTCTAGAATATGCAGAGGATGAAGTATATGATACAGTAATCCTTGATACAGCTCCAACTGGTCACACCTTACGATTATTAAATATTCCTGAGTTCCTTGATTCATTTTTGGGAAGAATGCTTAAAATGAAAACTTTCATTTCAAACGCTATGACAATGGTGAAATCCTTGTTTGGAGGAGATCAAGAGAAGGATAGAACTGTCGAAACTCTTGAAACAATGAAAGAGAAGGTGTTGGTTGCAAGAGACAAGCTGATGGATGAAGAAAAAACACAATTCATAAAAGTACTAATTCCAACAATGATGAGTATTTTTGAAACAGAAAGGCTTGCAGACGAACTCGATCAACATCTTATTTCACATAAATTTGCAGTAGTAAATCAGATAAATCCAGCTAATGATGTTTGCGCCTATTGTATGCATAGACACAAGGAACATATAAAGAATATAGAATATATCAAATCAGCCTTTCCTGAAACAATCATAACAGAAATTGAAGCTTTAGATAGAGAAATTAGAGGACTAGATATGCTTCAGGTATTCAAAGAAAAACTACTATAGTTGTGATGAAATGTTTTCTCAAACAGACTCCTCAATATTAAGCGAAAAAGAATCTGGTACTTCATATGCAGATGGTCATTGCCATCTGATTCCTGATTGGTTTACTATGGAAGATATTGAGATAATTGTCGATAAATCACAACGAGCAAACGTGAAAGTTATTGTAAATAGTGCACTAGAAGAAGAAAAGTATCAGTTTGGACTAGAAACCACACAATTCAAAGAAATTTATCTATCAATAGGTGTTGAAACAACAAAAATCTCCCAAGAGAGATATGATCAATTTGTAAAATTTTTCAATGAAAATGAAGATAACATTGTGGCAATAGGTGAAATTGGTCTTGATTTTCATTGGATAAAAGAATCTGATTTGAGAAAACTTCAAGAAAAATACTTTAGAAAGCTAATAGATTTTGCTCAAGAACATGATAAACCAATTGTAATCCATTCAAGAGGAGCAGAGGGTAAAGCAATTGAAATTCTCAAAGAGAAAGGAGCAGAGGACGTTCTTATGCACTGTTTTGGAGGTACAGAAGAACAAGCTAGTGAAATCTCCAAATTATCATGGTACATAACTGTTCCAACAAGCGCAGTTTATAGAAAAAACTTTCAAAAAATACTCAAAGCAACTTCATTAGACAGCTTAATGTTTGAAACCGACAGTCCATTTCATTCATTAGAGAAAGGAGTAAATAATGACCCATCTAGTATTCCAATATTTTGTGACAAAGCAGCTAAGATGCTTGATTTAGATGAGAAACTATTAGCTGATATAACTTTTAATAACACATGCACATTCTATAGAATCCAACCATGATTGGATTAAATAAAAGAGATATCAAATGAATTATCTCCTAACAAATAATAAGCAACTAGAGAAGGTTTTGTTTCAGTTTTAGAAACTTTCCTCATTTTGCTTAAAGTGGATTTAGTACCTTTTGAAAAATCTTTACTGGATGTGTAAAACACATTTCTTAGATCTTTATTTTTAACAATAACCGCTGATTTTTCTTGTATTTCGTAAAAAAGCTTGTTTGTGTTTCGACTGTTAGAGAGAATGTTCCAATTAGTCTGGAAGTAGTTGTACAAACTATATGTTTTGAACGATTTAGTTAAGCTCTTTCTCCAATCAATTTTCTTTAAACCTGTTAAGTTTAAATGTTCATTCTTTGTCATTATGAAGGAAGTGATATGTTTGTCTAAACTTATTGTTTCCTTTCTGATTTCATTGATATTCTTAGCTTCTAAAATGAATTTTGATAATTCTTCAACAAATAAACCAGAAGAAGAACCTAATGTATGAGTATCAATAACATCAATACTTATTTCAGAAACAAGTTTCTTTGCTACCAAAGCATTCTCAAATACAGCAGGGGTTGCAAAGGAAGAATGAATACTGATAATAGAATCAAATTCTTCTGCGAGAAAAGTATAAAGCTCAACAAAATCCTTTATGCTGGGAGCAAAAAGCTGTGCATTGTTATCGTTGGAAATTATTGAGAGTAGCTTGCTTGTTTGTAATGTTTGAACCTGTGTTCGCTCTTTATGAGTTTCATTGTTAGAATCTCTGATAACATAACCTAGAGGAAAAATATTATACTTTGGATACAGCTTCTGAGGTAATTCAGAAGAACTATCTATAACGATTGCAGGTTTCATAATTACATCCCATTGTAGATGGTAGTTTGATAAATATTTCTAATTATCGCTTTCTTGGAAGGAAGAATCCTTAAGATGCTCATCAATAAATTCCTTATAATCCTCTAGCCGTACCTCAACTGGTGTAGGACCTTGCCAATTGCAGTTTTCGTTTGAACAAGTAAAATAATACATGACATAAAAACTAGATTCAATTTTTGCAGGGAAAAAACAAACGGGGCAAACTTTTACATTTTCACTAATAGGGCCTCTTCTTTTTTTAACCTTTGAAGATTTATCTACTCGGGCAGTCTTCTTGGATTTTCGAATGTAGTTCACCTTAGTTAGAATTGTACTTCAATATTGTTTGCAGCAAAACCAGAATTTTTGAGAATATCTTTGATTTTGAATCTATGGTCTCCTTGAAGTTCTATTCTTCCTTCTTTGTAAGTTCCACCACAAGCAAGTTTTGATTTCAATTTCTTGGCTAAAGCACTAAGATCGACTTCGTTTGGATCAATACCAGTAACAAGAGTATACTTCTTACCGTATCTTCGTTTAACCATAAAAACCCTAATAATCTGCTCTTCCTTGGCTATCTCTTCACATACGCAAAGATCTTGAGGTAAGCCACATACCATACATAATTCGTCTTCTAGCACAAATTACCAAAGGTCAAGATGTTATTTATATCTTTTCATCTAAACTTAAATAATTTGAATCTTAAAGATATCAATATTTTTAGATATATTAGATATTATAATCATAAAAACAGCTGGAGAAAATTTAAGAATCCTAAAACAAATGAGTCTACAATTATGGGGAATTATGAAGAACCAGAAAAAGAAGATATCTTTCTTGAAAACAAGAATGAAATCATGAAACATATTGATAAGATCCATAACGCATCAAACATAAAGACAGTCATTGATTTTTTAAAAAAAATAGAAAATGATGAATTTTCTTATGAAACTACAAGATATATTAGTAAAACTGGAATTTCAGAAGAAGTGACATGGGATGAACGTCTTATTGCTTATGTAATTGAATTCTGGGATCGTAAGATTTTAGTCAATAAACTAAATCAGGAGAAAAACATTAGAATAATTGGGGACTTCTTTCATCTACTGCTTTCAGTTGAATGGAATTTATGGTGTTATAAATCACATTTATTATTAGAAGAAATGAATATTTCTTTGTTACTAGAAAAAATAGATAGAGAAACGGATATTGATAAGATTGCTTATTTGTTTAAATCAATAAATCATAACTCTTCTTGGGGTAATAATTGGTTTTTACATAATCTATGTAGAGAGATGAATGTCACTAGATTAATTGATTTTTTAAATAAAGAATCTGATTTGGAAAGAACGGGTTATTATATTGATATTTTTGGTAAATCAACTGATTACTT
>JAUWEG010000156.1 GCA_030608385.1 Candidatus Heimdallarchaeota archaeon | reverse complement strand
GATTACTTTGTTCTTGAAATGTTTAGAAGCTTAGACAAGGATTTGTTAATAAAGAAGATAGACTCGGAAAAGGATGTAGACAAAATTATGCTTCTTATTGATTATATTCAGTTTAGTTCAACAATTGGTGATAAGAGCATTTTTCAAGAAAAAAAATATGAGGATTTAAAAAAGTATGAAGAATTTTATTTCGACGAATTTCTCTTAAGAAATATAAATCTAAACCGAATTATTGATAAATTGATAAAAAAAGAATACAGTGTTTCGTTAACAGAAGAATGGGGGGTTTTTTTTCAAGATTATCGGTTCCTTCTCTCTGATTTGATTGTTGCTGAAAAAATTGAGTGGATAAATGAAACCTTTGGATCGGTAATGGATTTAACTGAATATGATCATTCAGATTATGAATCCATTTAAGATAAGAAATCATTTAATATGTGGAAGAACACTTGCGATTAATGAATGTTCTAATCGTGGATGCCTTAGCTGCTAATGAGGGAAGAAGGAAATTTTCAAGGGATGCTATAGGAGCAGGTCCACGATTAGTAGCAGGAGTATTTGAAAAATACAAGTTAAATGTTCGAATAAAAAGAGTAGAAGATTTTATAGAAGAAAACGATGAAGGCGTTAATTCATCTGATTTATTTCTCATCAGTGCTATGTCCGTGGACAAAGTAGCTGTTCAAAAAGCAATTAAAAAAATATCAAAAAAGCAACAAAATAGCAAAATAATCCTTGGGGGCCCTATTCTTTCAGAGAAGGATCTAACAAAGGAAATTCAATTTGATGTGGGTGTTATTGGTGAAGGCGAGAGAATTATAGAAGGGTTAATCAGATGTGATTTTGATTTCAGTTTTTTTCAAGAACAAAAATCCGCAGATAGGTTTAGTATTGAGAAGAAAAACGGTTCTTTACTCGTAAAAGAAAAGAGTATATTAGGAACTGGAATATTTGAAGAATTCATACCTTCAACAGAAAGAATATTGGATTATCCCGATTACTGGTTTTCTAAAGTTTATGTTGAACTAGTCAGAGGATGTTCAAACCATTACAGAGGAGAATTGGTTAAAACAGCGGGAGGATGCAGTGGATGTGGTGAGTGCGATGATCCCGATACCATCATTACTGGAGATTGTCCTGAAAATATCCCTGCAGGGTGTGGTTTCTGTTCAGTATCTGCAACATTCGGGCCACCAAGAAGTAAGAAACTCAATCAAGTAGAAAAAGAAGTTGAAGATTTGTTAAGTAAGGGTGTGAGAAGAATAGTTCTATCAGCTCCAGGATTTTTGGATTATTTCAGAGGTCGAAAAAAAGAAGAAGTTTATTCCCCAACCAAACCCGAAGCGAACTATGCTGAAATTGCTAATTTATTGCAATCTCTATCAGAAATTAGAGACAATCAAGAAGAAGTTTGCAGCATTTCAATTGAAAATGTCAAACCATCACTAGTTACTAAGAAGATAGCTAACTTAATTGGTAAGTCTCTTCCCAAAACCTCTATCAGTATTGGTTGTGAAACATTTGATACTTCACTTAGTAACAAAATAGGAAGACCTTCAGAGCCTAATACTGCCTTAGAAGCTTCAAGATTCTTTTTTGATGAAGGTTTATCTACACAGATTTATCTAATTCATTCATTACCAGGAGAAACAGTAAAATCTCTAGAAATAACTAAAGAAGTAGTCGAAAACAAACTTTCCAACTTTGCTGATAAAATTACTGTTTATAGATATTTATCTTTGCCCGGTTCTCCTTTTACTGTAACTGGTGTTCCATTACCAACAAAAAGACATCTTCTAGATATCCGTCGAAATGAACTGAAAAAAGCCATTATACAATTTAATTTAGAAAAGAAGAAGAAAATGATAGGGGATGAAGTGATTACTATTATTGCTGAAAAAGATAAAGTAAGAAAAAATACTTTTATTGGTTATCCCATTTTCAGTGGACCAGCTATTAGTGTATACTCCGAAAAACCAATCATTGGTAATACTTACAGAATAAAAGTTATAGGTGTTATATCTGATAAACTATTAGAGGGCGAAATTTCTATTTGATGTATCAAATCCTTCCCCCGCCACCTCCTTCGAGATGCATAAGTTTAACCAATTCCATATCTCTTTTTATTCTTATTCTTTTAAAAGAGAAAGGTAGCACAAAAGCAATGATCATACATCCAATCATTAAGCAGATAGTTAAAATGTAATTCCAACCTAATCCTACTCCTAATCCAAAGAATAGGAAAGTTAATACAATGAAAATGAAGGAAATTGTTCGAAGCTTTCTAAAAAGTGCTTCTGTCGATTTTTGAATTTTCACTGGATTCTTTTCACTCATTAAAATTTCCTAAGTATTCTTTCAAATCCTAGTTAATAAATATAATCAAAAATAATTCTTGACGACTCTTTGAAGATTTTATCATGGTTTAAACAATTTTCGAAGAACTTCTAATACAATGAAAGTCATATAAATGAATCCTATAAGAACAAAAGCTAAACTAAAAAACCGATCACTTCTATACATACTATTTAGCATGGAACCGATTTGAATTAATGGAGATAAGAAGATATATCCCGGATTATTTTTGTGCTCAACATCATAAGGTGATCCATCTAAATCAAAAAGATAACTTGTTCGTTTTTGTTTGAGTTCAGTAAATATCGCTTCTTCTGTAAATTCAGAAACATTCAGGAGTGTCCAAGAGTGAACAGGACCAGGAACATGCATATCTGTAGCAGATAATACTCCTAATCCATGATCTAGGGAAAACTTATGTGAAAGATAATCATAGCTTTTTCCATTTAATATCTCAAAGAAATCTATCCCCCAGTCATAGAATTGCAATCTAGAGGGTTGATTCAATAAATATCTATCAGATAAAGGATAATGATTTACACCTACTAATCCTCCAAGTTCTTTGGTTTCAGTTATCACTTCTTTGATTTCATCATCTGTTGGTGTATGAGTATAGCTCCGGAATTTCAGAACACTTTCATACTCTTCAGTTGTAACATGGGGTGGAAAAATCAAAGTCAGATGACACCTACTTGTTGTCCATTCTAACCCAGCAAATACCTTAATTTTATCATCATATTCGTTCCGGGCGATTTCTCTTATTTTTTCAACACCTCTGAAAGAATTATGATCAGTTAAAACCATGGCATTGAATCCCATTGCTATATGCCAAAGTATATTCTGTCTTGGTGTAAGTTTTCCATCAGAATATTTTGTATGAGAATGAGAATCTAAGAGTATATTCCATTCTGTTGAGTTATGACATGAATTTTGTACAAATTCTTTAGAAGTGCCTAGGGCACATCATGGGGACGCCACATCCCCTCCTACCCCGCCCACATCTTCTCAGGAAGATGCTTACGGATCGCTTATTGGATGTAGACACGAAGATCATCCAATTGATGCTTGTCTACAATCCTTCATTCGTTAAATAAAACCAGCTTATTTAAACCCCAAAAAATGTACAAATAGGTACTTATAATCCGGTACAAAGGAAAAATTATCCCAATCATTATCTGTAAATCTTAATTTATCAGGACCAAACATCATAGCAGGAATTGAAAGAGCTAAAGTTAACCACAAAATGAAATTTAAAATGATAAAACGTCTCAAGATTGATTTCTTTTTCTGCTTGGACATGGTCATATAGAAATAACTTTCAGTTATTAAAAACATTAACTTCCACTAAAATTACAATAACTATTTATTTTAATCATGAAACTCGGTTTAAAGAAAAGTTAATATCTTTGCAATGTAGTATAAAATAAAGGTGATAAAAATATTTTCACGCAAAAAGCATGCTAGAAGTCTGAAAGAATTGTTTACAGATTGTAGTGAGTTGACAAAAAAAGCTTTTGAAACAATGAAAAAAGCTGTTTTAGCATATGTTGAAGGAAATTTTACAGATGCTCAAAAATACGCTGATGAAACCATAGTTTTAGAAAAACAACAAGATAGACAAAAGGAAGAATTTTTCGAAAGATTATTTTCTAGAGAAACAATGGTTTTTTCCAGACCTGACCGTATTCAAATTATTGAAAACATAGATAAAATCACAGATAAAATAGAAATTGTTGTAAGAAAATTACTCCTTTTTCAAGTTGAAATCAATGAAAATCTGAGAGAAGGAATTAAAGAAATAGCTGAATTAAACAATCAAATTGGAGACCAAGTTCATGAGATGGTAATCAATGTCCAGAATAATTTTGAAAAAGCAAAAGAGAATATTAACAATATAACAAATTTAAGAAGATCTGTAAGAGATAAACAATGGGTGCTTCAAAAGCTGAATTATGATTACCAACATGATTTTCAAGCTTTTAGATATACTGAAACTTTAATCAAATATCTGATGGAAGCTGCGGATAGATCTGAAATTTTTGCAGATCGAATATTCATCCTTATCCACAAATATGCACTTTAAACACAAAATTATGGAAGTAAATTATCAATGGCAGTTGCAGTTATAGTTATCATTCTTCTGATTTTGATGCTCGCTTTAGGCTTTGGCATCGGAAGTAATGATGAGACTATGGCGACTTTAGTGGGGAGTAAAGCTATAAAAACAAAATACGCAATTGCTCTAGGTGCAATACTTGTTTTCTTTGGTGTGGTATTTTTTTCAGAAAACGTAAGTAAAACAATTGGAGAAAATCTTCTAGGAGAAAATGTTGAGTATAATGTCTACATGCTTTTAGCAATTATTATTAGTACAACCATTTGGTTGGTTGTAGCTTCACAAACAGGAGCTCCTATTTCAACTACACACTCAGTAGTTGGAGCTGTTTTTGGTGTAGCAATTGTTTGGAGTTTTCAAGGGTCAGGATCATTTGGTCAAGCTATGGATTGGGGAACACTTGGAGAAGTAGCATTAGGTTGGGTGATTTCGCCTTTACTAGGATTTTTTGGTGCTATTATTTTCAAAATTCTAATAGAAAAATTTCTTTCGAAAATGCAGAAAGGGTTGGATAGAGTTGAAAAAACTGAGAGAATATTTGCTGTACTACTCATTTTAGCAGTTGGTTGGTCGCAGTTCAGTAGAGGAGGAAATGATTCAGCAAATGCATTAGGGATTTTATATGGTTTAATAGAGAATGGTTCTATACGAAACTTTATGCCATTCTTTTTAATAGCCAAACCAGGAGTAGGTTTAACTTCGGGCATATTCACAAAATTTACTGTTACTGGTATAAATCCAATCTACTTAGTTATGGCTGTAGGAGCTATGATCGCTCTAGGAATAATCGTTATAGGAAAAAACGTTATCAAAAATGTTGGTAACAATTTAATAGCAATAAAACCTTCTGATGCTTTTAGTATTGAGCTTGCAACTAGTAGTGTTATTTTTATAGCAACTATTTTTGGATTTCCTATTTCAGGGAGTCATGTGCTTATCTTCGCTATTGTAGGAGCAGGAATGGTTAAAGGAGAACGTCCAGATAAAAAATCATTCAGAAAGATGGTTATAAGTTGGATCATAACTTTTCCTGTTGCAGCAGCTCTATCTGGTCTTATTTATGGTATTTTTATAGCTGCAATTCCTTTCTAAGGATGATTCAAAAAAGGGTTAACTTCAATGT
>JAUWEG010000093.1 GCA_030608385.1 Candidatus Heimdallarchaeota archaeon | reverse complement strand
TTAGAAAGAAACTATCTAAAAATTACAAATATGATGGATAACAGCAGTAGATTTTAATATCTGAAAAATCACATATTTGAATAGAATAATTGAGATGAATTTTATGTTTTCACCAAGTTCCAGCACTGGAGAAAAGAAATTATTTACTTTTGGTATCCCCACTCTAGATGAAATTCTAGGTGGTGGAATTCCTGCAGGTTCGAATGTTCTTATTGAAGACGAAATAGGCGCAGAAGCAGATCCTTTTGTTCTTAACTTTCTGTCAGAAGGTCTAAGATCAGGCGAGTATGGGTATATTTTTTCAACAGAGCATCCATATGAATATTACAATGAGATCATGACAGGAATAGGTGTAAATCCTGATATGTTAGATGCTACTGGAAGATTAAAATTTATTGATGCTTTTAGTAATCCATTTGGTTATACAGATATCAAAACCACCCATGAATATGCAGTTAATGATTTAGGTAAGCCTAGAGAGATAAACGAGACTATAAGGAGATCGTTTTTACATGTACAGAATCAAAAGGTGTTAAAGCGAGGAATAGTTGTTTCTTTATCTTCGATTATTTATGCAGCTGATGAAAGTAAAAATGTTATATTTTCCTTCTTACAAAACAGATTGGCAGCAAACAAAAAGGAAGGATCAGTAACTGTCTTTACTCTACATTATGATGCTCATGATCCTCTCCTAGTACGAGCGATTGAACATAATTGCGATGTTACAATCAGGGTTTCCAAATCAAGAACTAAGGCAGATAGACCAATTACAGAGGTTAAAGTGATTAATGTGAAAGGTAAACCTGAATTAGCTGGAGAACCAATTTTCTTCGAGTTTATTAGCGGAAAAATACTGCCTTATTATGAAGAAGAAGAGACGTTCTAAAACAATTGAAATTCATCTCTAATTTTTTTTGCAACAAATTCAGCTTCTAAATGAGTATTGTTTATTTTAAGATAATTTTCGTTGTAATAGAAATCTCCACTTGTATTCATGACATACTTCTTCTCCATCTCAAGTAATCTCTTCTCTGATAATTCAATGTCTTGTTTAGATGGTTTTTCAGCTAATCTGTTTATAGTTTTATTTCTTCGTAATCTTTCCTCTAATTCACAGAACAGCTCTACAAAATAAGTTTCTCTTCCCTGTTCTTTGAAAATATCGCAGTATTTGTCAACAACTGTTTTATCCTTCTCGTCATCAACTGCCCAAACATAAGTAAAAATTAATCCAGGTAAATTACTCAAAGCAACTTCTTCAATTACTCTTAGTCGAAATTCACTATTTAGTCTGGAAAAGTGAGGAGAATCAAATTCAAAAAATTGAAGGAATAGTTCAATAGAGATGTGGTTATGGAGAAGCTTAAAACCAGTTAACTCTGCTAGTTTTCTCCCTACAGTCATTTTTCCTGAAGCTGGGGGACCGAAAATAATGATTAAACTCACAAGAACACGACTATTCGGGTTATTAAATACCTTTTGTAAAAAAACTACTAGCTACAACTTTCGGTAGATTTAAGTAAGAACTTCAATGTGTTAATTCAGTGATGACAGTGCTATTTGACTATCTGTTTAAGACAATAATTGTCGGATCTCCAGGAGTGGGAAAAACTTCGATTACGCTAAGGTTTGCCACAGGAACTTTTAGAGAAAGATATTTACCAACAATAGGTGTAGAATTTTCTGTAAAAGATATTGAGGTCCAAGGAAAACAAGTAAAACTGCAAACATGGGATACTGGAAGCCATGATCGATTTTCATATGTTAGGCCACTCTACTATAAAGGGAGTTATGGAGTTTTAGTTGTTTTTGACATTGCAAGCAAAGAATCTTTTGAAAATCTTGATAAATGGTTTGAAGAAGTCTATTCAAATTGCGAAGAGATTATCCCTGCTATTCTGATAGGTAATAAAGCAGATATAGAAGTAGATCGTCAAGTAAGCAAAGAAGATGCTTTAGAATATGCAGAGAAGAAAAGAGCGTTTTATAAATTGCATGAAATTCCCTACTTTGAGGTCTCTGCTAAATCTGGTCAAAATATTGATGATATATATTATCGGCTAACTGATATGATGATTGAAAAATCTATTGAAGCAGAAAAGTGACTTTAACATCCATTTGATTGATTTTAAGATTTTTAGCTTCCAATTTCAAGAGATTATCTTTGTTTAATTATTGTTATTATTTGTCTGTAAAACAAAACAGTCTTTATATAAATGCCAAAGCAATGGCTGTTTTATGATACTGACCGGATGGATACATATCATAAACTTTAATTTACACGTATTTTTCGTCCAGTATAGAAGATATGTTTCTTGTTTAAAGGGTGAAAATTTTGGCTGAAATCACTGATGTAAGAATAAATGGTCGAGGTGGACAAGGAGCGGTTACTGCATCCAGATTACTAGCTGAAGCTGCTATCTTAGAAGGACAATATGTGCATGCTTTTCCAAATTTTGGTCCGGAAAGAGCTGGAGCTCCAGTAACATCTTTTGCTCGAATTTCACCAGAACCTTTTTACGAAAAAACTGAGGTATATGAACCCCATATTGTAGTTGTCATAGATCCCACATTATTAGATGATGTTCCTGTAGTTGAAGGATTAAGAGATGGTGGGACAATTGTAGTGAATTATGATGGAGAAAAAGATTCACTAGTTAAATATTTTGAGGGAGTTCATGCAAACATCTACAAGGTAGCGGGATCAATAATTGCAACAGAGGAAATCGGGAGAAATGTTCCTAATTTGGTGATGTTAGGAGCGCTAATCAAAGTTACAAAATTAGTAAAAGTAGAGAGTTTAATAAAAGTTACTCTAAACAGATTTAAAGGTGTTTTGGGTGAGAAAAATGTTGTTGCTATTAATAGAGCATTCGAAGAGGTGGAATAATGACAAAAGAAGTTCCAGAAGAATTTTCTAGATGGACTAAAGAAAAATGGGGATCATCCCAACTCCCAATGGGGGGAACAGTTCCTTACCATACAGCTTATGGGTATAAGACTGGAGATTGGTCTGCATTTAAAGCCATCATAGATAAAGAAAAATGTATTAGTTGTATGAATTGCTATTACTATTGCCCAGATTCAGCAATAATTATGGATGATGATTTAAAGGCTGAATGTGACATGGCTTTCTGTAAGGGCTGTGGGATTTGCAGTAAACATTGCCCAGCTGATGCTATCGAAATGAGGAGGGTTACAAGATGAGTGGAGTAAGACAAGTAGTAGGAATGACAGGAGATGAAGCTGTAGCTCATGCAGTTAAACTTGTAAATCCTGATGTTGTAGCAGCGTATCCGATAACTCCGCAGACAATAATCGTTGAAAGATACAGTGATTTCGTTAATAATGGTGAGGTAGATACAAGCTTCATATCAGTTGAATCAGAACATAGTGCGATGTCAGCATGTGTAGGGGCCTCATTAACCGGTGCAAGAGTGTTTACAGCAACTGCTTCAGCTGGACTTGCTCTTATGTATGAAATATTGTATGTTGCATCAGGAATGCGATGTCCGATAGTTTTAGCAGTAGCGAATAGAGCTTTTTCAGCCCCAATCAATATTCATGGAGAATGTACAGATCAACTCGTTTGTAGAGATGCATCATGGGTTTCTCTGTTTGGTGAATCAGCTCAAGAAGCATATGATGAAACGATACTTTCATTCAAAATAGCAGAACACCCTGATGTAATGTTACCTGCTATGTTTGGTATTGAAGGTTTCATTGTTACACACGCGTTAGAAAGAGTTGAAACTCTAAGTAAACAACAAGTTGAAGACTTTATTCCAGCTTCAAGAATGGTAAGAGATAGATTTTGTCCTGATGAAAATAAAACCTTTGGATCATTAGTTTTACAAGATTATTATATGGAAATAAAAAGGCAACAAGAAGAAGCAATGCAAAATGCATACAAAGTAACGAAGGATGCTATGCAAGAATTTAGTGAAATGTCAGGAAGAAAAATGGAAATAATAGAAAAATATCAACTGGAAGATGCAGATTATGCTTTTGTTTCATATGGAGCTACTGCAGGGAATGCTAAAGCTGTCGTTGATCGCTTAAGGGCAAAAGGAGAAAAAGTAGGAGCTCTCAAAATTAGGTTGTTCAGACCATTTCCATCTTTGGATATATTTCAAGCGCTAAGTGGAATAAAAGCTGCAACTATCTTAGATAGATCTGCAACTTTTGGATCACCTGGGACCATAGTTCAAACTGATATTGCATCAGCTTTGTATGGAAAAGAAAATGTTCCATCACTCCACGGATACATAAATGGACTAGGAGGAAGAGTTTTGACTCTACCAGAAATTGAAGAAGTTTACGAAATATCAAAAGAGTACAATAATATTGGAATGACTTCAACAACTGACTGGGTAGGATATAGGAAGTGATGAAAAGATGGCGATAGTATTACCAAAAGTATCTGTAAAAGATTTACAAGAATGGTCAAAGCTAGGTGAAGTATTCACATCAGGACACAGATTATGCGCAGGCTGTGGCGCAGGAGCAATGGCAAGACAAGTAACCTTAGCTGCTAAAGCTTTGGGGGATCCATACATGTTTGTAAATGCAACAGGATGTCTCGAAGTAGCTTCCACAGTTTATCCATACACAGCGTGGGATGCACCATGGTTACATAATGCATTCGAAAATGCTGCTGCAACAGCTTCTGGAGCAATAGAAGCTATGAAGTCAATGCAAAGAAAAGGATTGATGAGCGAGAGAAATGTCAACATGATCGTATTCGCAGGAGATGGTGGAACTTACGATATTGGCCTTCAAAGCCTTTCTGGAGCTGTAGAACGTGGTCATGATTTTCTTTATGTATGTTATTCGAATGGAGCTTATATGAATACTGGAATCCAACGTTCAGGAGGTACTCCTCAAGGAGCTGCAACAACAACAAGCCCACCTGGAACTGTTATTCCAGGTAAAATAGAATGGCAAAAACCCTTAGCAGAAATTATGGCTGCACATGATATACCAACTTTTACTGCAAGCCCTGCTTATCCAAGAGATCTTATGGCTAAAGTACAAGCAGGTCTGAAACATGATGGTCCTGCTTTTATGTTGGTGGATTCACCATGTAATCTAGGGCAAAGGTATGCTCCAGATATTTCTATGGAAATTGCAAAATTAGCTGTGAAAACCTGTTTCTTTCCATTGTTTTACACTTATAAAGAAGAGTGGGTTTTAACCGGAATTTCTGCTAGATTAGCTAAAAATCCAGATAGAAAGCTACCAATTGAAGATTTCTTAAAACCTCAAGGAAGATTCCGACATTTATTCAAACCAGAATGGAAGAAGAAATTGATTGAAATTCAAGATACTGTCGATGACAAATGGGAAAGGCTCGTAACAAAAGCTACTTGTGTTTAGAATTTTTCTTTTCTTTTCTCTTTTCCCTTTTCTTAAATCTATTTTCCTTTATCTCTTTTAGTTGAATTTTAAGATAGTCAAAAAGATCATTGTAATTCGTTTTTCTGTAAAAAGCTGTGTGTAGAGGGATATCAAAAGTGGCAACCATGGTTAGCATCATAAGGATAGTATAGAAAATGTGTAACCATTTGACTTTAACTATGATCCATATGCTAAGTAAAGAAATCCATCCCGTGAAAACTACAAAAAGCCCCAACCCTACCCATTTTTTGTCAAAATCCTGAGCTCGTGAAGCTAAAGCCAGTATAACGAAAGGAATAAAGAATGAATCATAATACTTGTAGTTACCTCGAGAGAGAAAAACATGAACACCTATGATAAACATCGCTTGAAAAGAAATGAATGAACTCTCTTTCTTTTGAAAATGATTTGCTTTGAGTAGAACTGTAAAATAGCTGAGAATAAGGAATAATAGTAAGGGAATATAAGCTAAATTGAGATAATAGTAGAATTTTGCTAATCCTTCCATCCCCCAAAATAATAGAACATGAAACGGTGTGGTTGACCAAAATATGAACTGATCTTCAATACTGAATTCAGTGTTGAGCGTTGTTCCTGGCCATGCTTGCAACCCAACATAATATACTGGATTGAGTAATATCCAGGGAATTGAAAGAAAGAAAAAGAAAATTATAAGATAGATTAGATATCTCAGAGCAATTTTTCTATCCAATCTGAAAAGGTAGAGAAACCAGAGAGGAACTAAAAATAGAGAATTAAGTTTAGTGAGAATTGATAATATAATAAAGAAAGCTGACAGCTTGTATTTAGATTTTTGCAAATAATAAAAAGAGATGACAGCGAAAGTAGTGAACATATAGGAATTGAGAAAAATAAAATCGTTGTAAAATAAAACCAAAGGCATGAAAATAAAAATAACAGCTGCAAAGAGAGAGTAGAACTGATTTAATTTATTTCTTTTACCATTTTGTGGTTTCTTTAACATTATAAGATAGATGAAAACTGTAGTGATAGAATCAAAAATCAGAGGAGTAAAAGTAACGGACATCCAAGCTCTGTCTAGACGAGGTAATCCAGGATAGAAGATATCAATAAAATAGGAAATAATTACTAAGAAGAAAACAAAATAAGGACCATAAACATAACCTGTAAGTGGATGTCCTCTGTCGAAAGCATAAGGATTCCAAGATTCATATTTGAATGCATAAAGATAATGCTGATAATAAACTTCAGGATCATTATAGACTTCCCATTGATAGCCTTCAAGAGAAAAATAAGTACTAGTGTCGTAGTGAGACGAAAACCAAGTACGAAGAGCTATTCGAATAAAAACAGAAGTGAGAAAAAGAATAAGACAAATGCCAATCTGGATAAGAAGGTCGTAATTGTTGGTTTTTAGTCGAGTAGTAGCTTTTTCAAGCATTCTTAGCTCTGGCACAGAATAAAATTTCCTCAAGAATTGTTAAAGTTTACCTAGTCAAGTGAATGGTATAAAAACACTAAGAAAATATAGTGACATGCAATCTAACTGCAACTTTTTTCGGTATTCTTAAAGGAAATTATTGGTTTCCTTTATTGACTGGCTCATTAACATCCTAGTGGTAGGAGCTTCAACACCGGATAAGGGAGGTTGAGGGAAGCTTCTTCCCAATGGATTTTTCATTAAATTTCACCATTTGTGAAAAAGTAAATAGTTTAGAATATCTTTAGATGAGATTCATCGAGAAAAGAAAAGGTTGAGGCTAATCCTCAATTTTCAATCCTAAGAGATGCATCGATTCAATATCAACAAAACCATACTTTCTAGTTGTTTCTAATTGTTTTATCTCTGATGTTCTGAACTCCACAATTATATTCTCTTTATTTGTTGTGTTTTTCATGAGAGTTACTAAACTGTGAGATATCATTGGTTCTGAAAGAACCTGGTTATGAGCTGGATCAAGCATCAACTCTATTCTGTGAGGTGAATCTTTTTTTCGGCTTGGAAATACAGAAACATGACCTTCGATATTTTCTCCATTATAGATTAACCAATCAAAACGTTTAATCTTGAGTAGAAACTTAGCTAAAGGTCGTATCAATCGAATCAATAGTGGTTTGAAATATCTTCTTTTATCAATAGGATGAAAAACTTGAACATCTTCAGGAGTAACCCTCAAGTCTAAATCATATCTCGCTTGTTTAGATTTCTTATTCCTATCCATTTTTCGAAGCTCGTACCCTTCAGGAAGATTTACAGTAGGAATATCAGAAAGTTTACCGAAATCTAATTTTTGTCGAGTAATACTGTCATAATGAACAAAACCTAAGTTTCGGTATAATTTGTAAGCAGGTTCATTTATATCCAAAACTTCTAACATGCACAACTTTGCTCCAAGTTCTTTAGCATGATCAATTGCTTTTGTTACAAGCTGTCTGGCCAACCCTCGTCGTCTATAATCTGGGTGAGTAGCTACCATACCTATTTCCCAATGAAAGATACTATAACCTATATTAACTGAAGCAACAATTTCTCCGTCTTCTTTTTCAAAAACATAACCATCTAGTATATGTTTATAGTTTTTAGAAAAAATCCCCAAGAAATTCATAAGAGGAAGCATAGTTTTGAATTCATCAAATATAACTTTGACATTCAATCCCTTTGCTTCCAATTCTTTCTCAAAAACGATATCTAATAGTTTAATGACATTTTCATGATCTTTCTCAAAATCCCATGCTCGCATCTTTAGTTCGCTAGTTTCAGTTTCAATCTTCATATTCATTTTTTACACCTTTTTTCTCTCTCATATTTAATCGTTGGACTGTCATAATAATTTAATCATCAAATGTTGCTACTATTAAACACTATTAAACATTTCGGTATCAAATTAATTTGACGGTTAAATTTATATAGTTTCGATGAAAGTATTGTTAGAGAGGATTAAAGGGCGACTTGGAAATGAACAAATCCGAAAAAATCGAAGTTGACTATAAGAAACTAAAGGCACAAGGGAAAAAGATTCTTGATAGAGTAAATGAAGTTTACAAGGTTGAGACCAGGTACGGTATTATTATGGCAATCAATAATTTTGGTTCAGCAAACATTAAGAAACTAGCTAAAATTCTAGGGAAAAATGAGGCTACAATTTATCATCATTTGAAAGATTTAACCAGAGAACCAGAGTTACTAGTTGTTGATAATAAGAAAACTCGTGAGAATAAAGGGATTTTCTATAAACTTTCTAAGATAGCTGAAAAGAATTTTGGAGGACCACCTCTTGAAATATTAGAAACAAAAATGCAAGAAGCGTACAAAAGAATATTAGAACAAACGGATGAGGAAATCGCTCATATGTACATGAAAATGATTTCTGAGCATCCTGATCTGGGTATTATTACAGATAAGGAAAGAAGGAGCATTGCTTATAATCACAATCTGGAGAATATGATGTTAAACAATATGGAAACAGCTGAAAAAGCTTTCAAAAAGGGAGCTAAACCAATGAATGAGAATTATCCCCTTGGAAGTATATCCAATTTTCCTTTGGATATGAAGATTTCTAAACCTCGACATCTTTTTCAGATTCTTAGTCTCCTGACAGAAATTACTGCTAAATTTGCAAGGTTAAAAGAGGAAATTGCTGAAGAAATGGAAAAAGAAAAGATACCTGAAAATCAAAAGATTGATATTCACTATCATGTCGTTGGTGGTGAAGTAGCAGAATTTGTGTTTGAATAAGTTTTTCATTAATGTTGCCTGGAGGGGGAAAGAAGCTTCTTAGTAGATAGTTTTATATTTGTCCTTCTGTGATATTTTAGATATTAGATGATAAGCCCCAATCGAGCAAAGAAACAAACTGGAGCTTTCTA
>JAUWEG010000131.1 GCA_030608385.1 Candidatus Heimdallarchaeota archaeon | reverse complement strand
GGAACTGTTGTTAGTCAGAGAATCAGTCCAGAGACAGTTATCCCTGCTTTAATCCAAACTGGCGATTTAGCTACTTTGATTAAACCTAAAGGCAAATTCGGCTATGCTGATGGTGTTAGAGATCCTCATAGAGACTTAACTGCCAATCAACAAATGGGCGTATATTAGTCCTTTTCATTTTTTCAACCTAGGGAGGTTGTACTTTTCTTTCTTTAAACTTTATATGACAAATTTTTTTTCACTTTTCTATGAAAACTACTTCCTAAAATTCTATATCAGTCTTCTTCTTCAATAAATTCCATTATTAGCTTTTTCTCTTTTCCTTTAAGAGTTAAGTCGAATGATTCTAATATCCCTCTCCCTATTAATACATCATCAAATTCTTCATTAGACACAATAGTCACGGCGATTGAAACATCTATTCCTTTTATAATAGCTGTACCACTTGCGACTCTTAGAAAGTACTTCTTATTAAAAGCACTTTCACCGTAAATAGCTGGGGTTTCACTATGTTCATAAGCAACCAGATTCAAATCATTATATTCTTTATTTGGAATCGCGATATCTCCATCAAAACCAGTATCAATTAGTGCGTGACAAAAGATCTCATTTTCTTCAGCTGGATCTTTAAGTATCAAATCTACAATTGGAGCAAGCTTCCTAGTTTTTGACCTTTTATAATCTGATGTTATTTTCAACTTAAGTCACCCTTAAACCGAATCGTATAACTGTTTCTTTACTTGAAATCGGTGTAACTATATTACACTTATCCTGAAGATTGTTATCAATAACAGCTCTTATTGCAGCAGATCTGTCATTATAGATACCAATCAAAATCCCTTCTGAGATAACAACCCATTTTCCTTCGCTTTTCTTTAACAAATCAGGGAGCATCCTTCTATAGGTAGCATTATTTTGTTGTCTCATCATTTCCTTCTCTCCTTTAACAGTTTCATCATCTAACCATTTGTTTATAGCTTCCATAAATGCCTCATTTATCCTTAATCCTTTCAAAGCAGCTTTAGACTTGAATTTAGCATAAAGCTCTTTGTCTACATCTTTTATAAGAACCGACATATTTAACACCAAAATATACTAGTATAACCGAGTTAATAAAGTTTACCTATTTAGTGATTTTTATCCATTTTTTCCTCAATTATTATTATTAGAAACTGCGCTAAAACTATCTTGTACTTGTTTGAGTGGTTATTCTTTGAGCTAGTTGCGTCATAACAATTAATGTACAAAAACAAATTTGGTTTTATATTTTTAGTGTGTTAGAGATCCACATAGAGATTTAACTGGTAATCAACAAATGGGCGTATATTAGTCCTTTTCATTTATTTTTTCAACCTTAGGGAGGTTGACTTTTCTTTTCTTAATTTCTTACATTTTTAGTTTACAGTAATTTTACGAATTTTTTAAATTCTTTCGGTGTATTTTTCAATAATTTCTCATCTGCAGTGATTAATATTCCTTCTTTTATTTTTGCTAGAGCTACATATGTAGAATCATATAAAGAGAGTTCGCTTTTCATAGCTATTTCTATTGATTTTCCAGCTAGTTCTTTGTCAAGTGAGTTGAATTCTATTCCATAATTTATTAGTGTATCAAAAATTCTTTCTATTTCTTCTTGATTATGTAACTTGATATATTTTAAAGCATTCAAAACTTCATATAAAATCAGATTTGGTGCTATTAAATTAGATTGTCCTTTGATATAATTATCCCGTATTGCTATTGCAGATTCAGATTTTATTTCATTTACGAACCATTTAATTAATACACTTGCATCAATCACTAGGAGTTCCATATCTACTATCTCTCCAATTGCGGATTAGTTCTGTTGAATCCCACTTTGAGGGAGCATCTTTTCTCAATTCCTCGTTTGAAAGTAGAGCTTCTGCAATATTTCTATTTTCTTCCTGATTTATTATCTTCAAAATAACTTCTCTAAGCTCTTTACTCCAATTAATATGGTTTAGTTTCTTCATTTTCCTCTTTACCTCATCAGGTACTCGAACACTAATTGATGTCATTGTATATACAGTATGACAAGTAATACATATGTTTTTCTGTCCATTAGGGAGGTTGATTTTTCTTTTCTTTGAGATACATGCAAAGCATTACTTATTATTAGAAACTATAATATACTATAACACATTATAATTAGTTATGAGTAAAACAACGATTCAAATCGACAGTGAGCTTAAAGTCATGTTAGAACGGCTCAAAATTCATCCTAGGGAGCCTTATTCCGAGGTCATAGCTCGTTTGCTTTCGCTTAATTCTGAATCCGCAGAAGAAATCCTCAAAACAGTAGACAAAGTTCAAAGAGAAAAGATGAGAGAACTTTGGGATAATGAAGACGATGAGGTTTGGAACGATGTTTGAATTTGGGGATGTTATTCTCACAGAAATAGCCTTTACAGACCAGAATATTGTCAAGAAAAGACCTGCTCTAATTCTTTTTGAAGAACATGATAATATTATTGTTGCGGGAATTACAAGTAATCTGAAGATGCAGGGTATTAGGTTATCAGTAGAGGAAGGAGCAGTTAAAGAAAGTATCATCAAAACAAATTATATCTTCACTATTGGTAAAAAACTCATTACTCGTAAATTATTCGAGTTAAAAAAAGAAAAGAAAAAGATAATCTGTGAGGAAATCAAGAATAAAATCTGTGGGAATTTCTCACTTTAGTATTTTTAGAGAATATTCTAGAAACTTTTCTCAAGTGCAACAAAGGGTACGTATTAGTTCTTTTCATTTTTTCAATCTTAGGTAGGTTGAATTTTCTTTCTTTTTTCTATAGCTCCTACTTGACTACTTCAGCTGGAAGTGTGAATACAAACAAGCAACGTTCATCCTTATTCAATACTGTTTCGAGCAATTCTGTTTCTAGGGATACTCCAAGAATAGTATCCCAAAGCTGTTTACTCCATCCTGCACCACAGTAACAGAAATCCCCGTTAATCTCAAGATCATCGTTTCTTATAGTTTCTTTTACCCATCCACAGTGACAGTAGTGATATCTTCTATCTATATCATCTGTTGCTTCTAGATGTTCAATAATTTTGTATGGAAATTTAGCTTTATACAATTTGTTACCTTCACGTACCCCCCCCAATATCCGTAAGAGGATTGTTGTTGCAGTTCAAATTGTTTTTACAACTGCTCTCTATTTCTTACTGAAGGGAAAATTGAAAAAAATAGAAGAAATAGCTACGGAATTTCGTTACTCAAGGGAGGATTAGTTTCCTTTTTTAATAGTATTTTTAATATGTGCTAGTTTGTGGGGTTTTTGTTTGTCCAACTAGTGATAATATTCCCCCTGAAAGTACAAATAATCCTCCTGCACCTCCAGATATAAAACCAACAAGTATCATTATTACTGCTAATGCGGCATTATCCTTAATCCATGGACCAGTTTTAATTTTCTTCTGTAGCCAATCCCAAGTTAGGAATAAAACTAGTATTCCTAGAAGAAACATTATCAAACCATTTAACCAGAAGATTCCTGTAAAAGAAAGAAACGACATTCCTCCAACTACCTCCAAACCTCTTGCAGATTTTGCTTCAGCAATAATAGTCAATAAGCCTTGTATTACCAGAATAAATCCACCAGTCAAAGTATTTATTTTTCCACAAGCTAATCCAGAGTTTCTAATATCGTTCATAAAAAACCATTAATTTAAATATATTTAAGTTTTGATTTTTGTTCAGCTTAGGTGGGATAGAGTTTTCAGTAGGGTATATTTTATGTTTTATATGGAATTTCGCTTAATGTGCTCTTGTCATCAGTAACAGTAACTGAACAAAGTATGTGTTCATCTGAATGATTGACTGCATATTGTTCATTGAGATCTAATGAAGCAAGTAACTCCATGTAGAGATTTCTTAATTTCAGAGGATTAAGTTGATTTAATGTTAAAGTTATGTTAGACTTCTTATCGAGTATATCGATATTACAGCCATATGAATGGTCTTCAGCCAAAAATTCAGCAATTTTCTTTCGCCAATTCAACTCTGAACTAGATGGCTTTGAATTGTAAAATTCTAAAATGAAACTCTCTGTTTCTAGTATCCTTTCCCCATTTGAAAAGAGAAGATTAGCAATCTTATGAATCTCATCTTGAAACCTATCCATCAGTACATTAGTATGTCAAAACTATAAAAAAGCCAATAATAATTGTTGTCTAGTCTCTCTTTCAAAGACGTTGTATCTCATTCAATAATTGTATGTATCTGCTTTTTAATCATTTCTGCAAACTCTTCTACACCTGGTTTAATATGCATAAAATTGTAATTTAGAACTTCGATCAGAGAACTATTTTCTATTAAATTACTTACTTCTCTGGTTTTTTCTAATCTATGATATTTATCATCTGGTGTAGTAAAAATTGTTACGGGACAATTGATTTTCTGATAATCTTCTAAAGCAGTCCATTTTCGCATCTTTGAGCATCTTTTCCATCGCCCAACATCAATATTCGTCATTCGTTCATAATATACTTTCTTTTGAAAACCAGGAGCCACTCTAGTTCTAAGATATCTCTTAGCTATCTTTCCACCAACTCGTTCTAAAATGAAAGTAGGTAGCATAAAAGCTAATTTAGTTGATATCTTTGGGTAGCTCGAGCGAACAAATGGTCCAATGAAGAAGCACTCTCTAGGTTTCAGCCAGTTTTGCCCTAAACAATGAGCTACATAGTAGACACCAAAGCTAGAACCAATAAATATGCTATTTTCTTCTTTGATTTTTAGATGATGCATAGTTTCAACAATGTCAAGTGCTATACGATGAACAGAACATTGTTTTTTCTTTCCTAGATTTATTGTTGGTTTCTCTCTGGAGTCAATTATAACAAGATCAAAATCTTTGTACAACTCATCCCATAAATCTGTCCAAGAGTAAATACCTGGACCTGCTCCTTGAATAAAGAAAATGGTAGGATTATTAGAACCCGCATGTTTTTTTGAATATAAACACTGAATTTCTTGCTCATCAGACATGAGAATTTGCTCTTTGGTTGATTCTTTGATGAAAATCATTTCCTGAGGAAATTCTTCTTCTAATGAGTTAGACATCATTTTCTTTACTTTCTAATAGCTCATATAAGATTATTGATTTCTTATTATAAGTTAATCAAGTTTTATTTTCTGTAATGGTGAAAAGTAAGCTATTCTTCCTCTTCCAGCCATAACTTTTCCATCTTTGATTACATGAGAGAAATTTAGAGGATCAACAATAGCTGAGATGTCTTCAAGAGGATTTTTGTCACAAATAACTATATCAGCTAATTTCCCTTTTTCGAGAGAACCAATTTTATCATCCAGCCAAATGGCACGAGCACCTTCAATAGTTGCAGCTTGCATAGCTTGAACAGGAGTCATACCTATATCATCAACCATCAATTTAATCTCTAATCCAGTATTTCCATGAAAATTACCAGGAGTAGCTGCATCAGTTCCAATTGCAATTTTAACACCTTTCTCTAAAGCTATCTGATGATTTTCTTTTGCTTTGTTATAACACTCAGTAATCTTAGTTTGAACTTCAGGAGGCATCTGTTTGTGAATACTAGAACTGGCTAAACAGACAATCGCTGAACGAGTTGGAATCAAGTAAGTTCCTTTCTCGACCATCATTTTAGCTGTTTCTTCAGCTATAAAAGTACCATGTTCAATAGTGTTAAATCCAGCTCTAACAGCTGCTTGTATTCCATCATTCCCGTGAGCATGACAACCAACATGCATTCCTAGTCGGTGAGCTTCTTCTCGAATCGCAACTAGTTCCTCATCGGTCCAAAGAACAAAACTAACCTGAGATTCCATACCATGAAGAACACCGCCAGTAGTTGCAGTCTTAATGAAATCAGCTCCAAGTTTTTTCTGATCTCTAACAGCATATTTAACGTTATCAACTCCAGCTTGTATGACTGAAACTTCCCTGTCAAAATCAATTAGAGCTTGAGGACCAAAAGCTTCTGAATCCCCCCACTGCCAAATTCCAGTTTCAGATCCAACCAATCTGGGACCTGCAAAAATACCTTTATTAAGAATTCGTTTTAGTGAGGAAACAATCCCTTTGTAGCTACCAGCATCACGTACACAAGTAAATCCACTTACTAGATGTTTCTGAGCATTGTCAAGAGCTATAAGATTATACATGTCTCTCTTTGTTCTGAGGTATTCTCTTTCATATTGAGGATCACCGGTTCCACTAAGATGAACATGACACTCGACCATACCAGGAAGGACAGTTTTTCCTGCAGCATCAATAATATTATCAGTTTCTTCTTTCTCGAAACTTCCTTCATCTCCCACCCAAACAATCTCATTGTTTTCAACAACAATAGTGAGATTTTCGTTTATTTTACCTTCAATAGAATCGAAAACATTTCCTGATTTTATTACAAGTCTTGTTTCTTCAGACATAGATTACAGAATGTATACTAAATTTAAAGTCTTCGGGAAAAAAAACCAGTTCAACAAAAATCCAAATGAATAGGAAATATTTATACATTACAT
>JAUWEG010000070.1 GCA_030608385.1 Candidatus Heimdallarchaeota archaeon | reverse complement strand
AATTCCATTCTTCCTCCGATAATCCTTCAATTTTTTCAATGAGTTGACTAAATGAAATTTTCCATTCATCGATTATTTCTGATACACTTTTAGATTTTCTTAAAGTAACTTGAATTTTATTAAACTCTTCTTCATTTTGTGTTCTAAACCAAATGTCTTTTTTATCAAAAAGATTATCAATTGATTTTATCAGTTCTTTGTTCCACGCAGCTAAATGTGCAAGAATGTCTTTAATGTTCCAAGCTTTTACAATATGGTATTGAACAAGTTCCTCCATGTGAAGGGAGTTGAATACAGATTTCAATCTTTCATGCTCTTCTTTCATAAATTCAAGAGTTTTCTCTTTATTCATTCTAATGGATATAAAATATGCTCAACTTTAATTTTTCCTATATCGCTAAAATAAAGATTTATTAGCCTATGACTTTAGAGAGAGTTAAGTGAGGAATCTTAATGGACGTAGTTTTATATAAAGGAACTTTACAGAAATCAAAAGTTTCGTTCGGGTTATTAACAAAGAAAAAAGCTCTTGTTTTCGAAAAAGGAGGAAAATATCTAATTCCTAAAGACAGACAAAAGAAAGTTATCGATTTACCAGACGATATTGAATTAAGCAAGATTAAGAAGAATACAAAAGAAACTACAAAAGCAATTGATTTTTATTTATCACATCCTGAATTATCTACATCTACCTATTGTGCTTTTCTGATAGAATATTACATAGAAGAATTATCTAATAAAGATGCATTATTTGAAGAATTAAATGAGGATGGAAAAGCTCTTCTTCTACCAATTTATGAGAAAATTCTCAAATCAACTTACTACAAGAAGGGGGCAAGTTATGCTGATTATTACAAGGAATCCAAAGTTATCACAAGATTTGCAATGATGGATTTTGAATTGATTTTTGGAACTTTGATTAAGGATTTTGATAGTTTCTTGTTCAAAGGAACCAAACCTGTTTCTATTTACCCACTGAGATATTCAACTAGAGAAGTAACAGAAGAGGATCTAGAAAAAATGCAATCAGTTCATTCTCAAAATATAGCTAAGTGGTTTGAGTGGAGGAAAGTACTGAGAAAATCTCCTTATCTATATAACTTCATGATTCATTGGTTGTTCCAAATTTTAGAATCACTTTATCCTGAGGATCAAGAAGATATAAAAGGAACAGTTGAAGATGCTGAAAGAATTGAGATTTTCTCCAATCCTGAAGTCTTGACAGCTCTACAACAAGGTGTGGACTTTGAAGCAGAAGATTTCTCAAAAGTTACTTTGAACAAACACATTCTTTACTACTTCTCAATGCAATTCTTATTCGATGAACACGATTTATCATTTAAGAAATATAAACAAATAACAAGTTTTGACTATCAAGATATTTTCATTTCTATGGCAAATATCTATGCTTCAATGCCTTTCTTTACAAACTTCAATCCTTTATTCTCAATGATAGCAGGAGGGTTAATTGAATGGATAGATCAAGGATTAAGTTTCCAAGCATTACGTGGAAATTCTCAAATGGATCCTTACAATATTATACCAAATGCTCTTTCTTTTCTACTTGCAATTGTAAGCTCTAAAGCTAAAAAGCTTAAGGATAAGAAATATCTTCTTGCCAAAACTTTAGAGAAGATTTTGACACCAGAAATTCTTAAAGAAGGATTATCGTGGGTTAAACAATCTCAAATGCTAATGCAGGGGGAAAACCCAACTCAAGAACCTCCTGAAGTAACAGATAAGGATGTTGAAGAAAAACAAAAAGCAATTGAGGAAAAAATAAAAGCTTACATCAAAGAATTAAAGGTTGCTCCTGTTAAGAAAAAAGAATACAATCTTGTAATCGAAGAACTTGGAATGGTTGATGTTAATTTTGAAGGAATGAAAGGAGCTAGAGATAAATACCTAAATATTGATGCCAAACACAAAAAACATCTCAGTGATTTTCAAAAGGATTTTCTATTATCAGTTCAGCTATTCGAAAAGGATCCAGAAATACTTAATGCTATCTCTAAATTGTTTGATTTCATTAACAGCTACATTATGCTTGGTAATAGTTCAGCATTGTTTGGACTTTCCTTACTACTCTGGATGATATCCATCAGCAAAGCAGGTTCTCTTGATTGGTTAAATCTTACCGAACCTATAGCAATGAAGCCTAAAGAGGAATGTGATAGTCTAGTGAAAATCTGTGTTATGTATAATACAGTTCTCACAGGATTCAAAATAAAGGGTTATCCGTTAATAGAAACAACAGCTCCAGCTTTAATTGCACAAACTAGTCAAAACTTGAGTGAACTACTACTAGCTAAAGATATTTCTAAAGAGAAAAAATACCCTCTCTATGAAACAATTCTTAAGAATATGGAGACAGTGTTTAGCTAGTCTTTTTTTCTTATTTTTTAAATTTCAGTACAATTATAAAGTTTATAAGTCGGATTCAGTTTCTTCGTCTCAATGCCAATTCACTATCTAGGAGAACTTTCCATAAGAGTTGGAATAATCTATGCTGGTATAGCTGGAGGTTTTTTTCTCCAAAGGTTATCAAAAGCAGAAAAGATAGGTAAGTGGCTTCTTTTTGCAGGTATTAACATTCTTTCACCAGTTCTTCTAATTACAGTTTTTCTAGATATGGATACAGGTTCTTTAACTAGTCTTAATTGGTGGTTCATAGCTCTTGTAACAACTCTTGGTATGGCTTTTTCAATGATTATAGATTGGTTGATAATAAGAAAAAAAGATCTTCCAAATCAAACAAAAGGTGCAGAAATAAATACTACAGGTTTTATGAATGCTCTTTTTTTTCCATTTCCAATTATCATAGGCATCTTATCAGGAGATATGAAAGCGGAAGGCTTACTAGCTGCTTCAATTTATCTAATTGTACAAACTTTCTATCGTAATACCTTAGGTGTTTATTTGGGGTTGCATTATGGTTCTACAGAAGACAAATCTGTTTGGAAGATTTTCAAAGGGTTGCTTCTATTTCCACCAACTATTGGAATGGTAATTGGTTTAATTCTCCGATTCTCAATTGGTCAAGTGACTATTGGGCATCATCTTGTAGATTTCATAAATTACAGCATCTCAAATCCTAATCTGTTGAATAAGGTCTCATTGGGACAATTCTCACTAGGTGACCATATAGCTGTAACGGTTTTTCAAGATGTGACTATGGTGATAATGTTAGCTCTTGTGGGTTTAAGCTTTAAATTACCAAAGAAGAATGAATGGAAAGAGGTTGCTCTCTTTAGAAATAGTTTTGCTCGTTTTGGTGGAGGATTACTTGTTGTTGTAATAATTTTCTTCTTACCTGTTCCCCTAGGAATGAAAATCGCTATGGTTATTCAAAGTATGGCACCTCCAGCAGTTGCAAATACTGCTTATTCAAAATACTTCAAGCTTGATGAAGTTTTAACAAGTCGTTCAATAGCTTTGCTAACCCTTATAGCATTGGTATTTTTACCTGGTGAAATAGCTTTACTCGTTTGGTGGATGGCTTAATATATGGTCATTCAAAACATTTTATAAGCTCGTTATTTCATGAGCTGATAGCGTCTAAACTCACGAGGAATCATTAATGAAAAAGGATGTTATAATTCGTTTTGTTGGTAGTGCTGGAGATGGTCTAGTATCAATAGGGATACTTTTCAGCAAGATTCTCAAGAAGCACAATTTCAATATTCTAGGTTTTAGAAGTTATCAATCTGTTATCAGAGGTGGATACAATACATATCAAATCAGAGTATGCAATAGTAAAGTTCTCTCTGTAGGAGAAGAAGCTGATATAATCTTTCTACTTAACAAAAATGTAGCTAAGCTTCACAAACCAACTTCTGGATCTAACGCAATCGTAATCTATGATGAAGATTCTTTCGATTTGGAGGAGCTGGATTATCCTAAAGATATGAAGAAACTCCCAATTCCTTTAGTTGCTATCACCAAGGAAATATCAAAACTAAGAATTCTGAAAAACATTGTAGGATTTGGTGCAATTAGTCAAATTTTGGGTTTAGATGAAACTTTAATTAAAGAAGTAATTTTTGAGCAATTTGGTTCAAAGGGAGAGGAAGTAATTTTCACAAACTACGAAGCTTTAGCAAAAGGAATTAAATATGCAGAGGATAACAACTGGCCAGAACTTTGGGAAAAACACAAGTATGAAAAAACCCAACAAATGCTTATTTCTGGAAATGAAGCTCTAGCTTTGGGGATGCTTTCTGCAGGTTTGAAATTTTACTCTGGATACCCAATGACTCCAGCAACATCAATTGTACATTATCTTACAAAACATCTACCAAAACTTGGTATAGTTGTTAAACAAACAGAAGATGAGATTGCAGCTATTGGTATGGCTGTTGGAGCTTCATATTGTGGTGCAAGAGCTGCAACTGGAACTTCAGGTGGTGGTTTCAGTCTTATGACGGAAATAATAGGTATGACTAGTATTGAGGAGATTCCTTTGGTTGTTATTAATTCTCAAAGAGCTGGACCTTCCACAGGAATGGCTACAAAAACTGAACAAGCAGATCTGTTTCAAGTTTATGGTGCTAGTCAAGGTGAATTTCCTAAAGTTATCATTGCACCATTTGATGTGGAAGATGCGTTTAATGTAGGGATTGAAGCATTAGAAATAGCTGAGAAATACCAAGTTGTAGTTATTGTTTTAATGGATTTATACTTATCAGAATCAATTTCAACTGTTAGGGAACTTAATTTACAAAGAAAGAATAAAAGATTCGAAATTCTAGATGATCCTCCAGAAGATTTTAAGAGATATCAGTTTACAGAAAATGGCATATCACCTAGAACTATTCCTGGAACAAAAAATGGTATGTTTTTCACAGGTTCAAGTGAAAGAAATGAGAAAGGGACTTCACTTGCATCTACATTAGCGGGATTACCTGATACTCTGCCAATAAGGGTAAAAATGGTCGAGAAGAGAATGAAAAAATTAGATTATTTAGTTCAAGAACTAGAAAACCCCAAGTTGGAAGGACCTAAAAATGCCGAAATTACGCTTGTTTCTTGGGGGTCAACAATTAATATAGTTCGAGAAGCAGTTTTACATCTCAAAGAAGAAGGAATTACCGCAAATCATCTCCATCTAAAATATCTTAATCCATTTCATGAAGAAGTTGTAACAAAAATTCTTCAAGAAGCAAAAACAACTCTATGTGTTGAACAGAATTATACAGGACAGCTGAGAGATTATATTAGAATGAAAACAGGAGTAAGTATAGAACATAAATTACTCCGGTGGGATGGAGAACCAATCGTAACGTCACAAATAGTTGCGAAAGTCAAAGAGGTGGTTAAGAATGAGTAAGGAATTCAACTTAACAATTAAAGATTATGAGAGTGGATTTTTCCCAACATGGTGTCCTGGTTGTGGAAATTTCTCTCAGTGGAGAGCAATAAGACAAGCATTAGTTGAACTTGAAATACCCAAAGAGGAAGTTGTGCTAGTAAGTGGAATTGGGTGTTCTTCTCACATGCCCAATTTCTTAGATGTGTATGGTCTCCAAACAGTACATGGACGAGGGATTCCAGCAGCGACTGGAATTCGTCTGGCTAATCCTGAATTAACCGTCTTAGTTTATGCTGGAGACGGTGATATTTATGGTATAGGAGGAAATCATTTTCTTCACGCTTGCAGACGTAATGTTGATATTATCACTATTGTTTCAAACAACTTTGTTTATGGTCTAACTACTGGACAAGCAAGTGCTACAACACCTGTAGGGACCTATACCAGAACAACTCCTCGAGGGTCTATTGAAAATCCCCTTAATCCTTTAACTATAGCAATTTCAGCTGGAGCTACTTTCGTAGCTAGAGGTTTTTCTGGTGATTTGAAACATTTAGCTCAGGTTCTTAAAGAAGCTATAGATCATAGGGGATTTGCATATGTGGATGTTTTTAGTCCTTGTATAACTTTTAACAAAAATCAAACTTTCGATTATTTTCGTGAAAGAGTTTACAAATTAGATGAAACAGAACATGATAAAGAGGATTATTTTGGAGCTCTTGATCTATCTAATCAGAGATTTGTTAAAGATAAGCTGCCCATAGGAATATTCTACCAGATAGAACATAAAACCACATATGAAGAAAGAGATTTCTCATTGAATCAAGGGATTATTCCAGCTCATGCACCTTTGGATTTAACTGAAGAACAAATTGAAACAATAACAGAGGAATTCTACTAAAATTGAGGTAATATCATGCAAATAAGTAAACAAGAAAAGATTAAAATTGGAGTTACAGTTGCATTACTAGTTATTGCGATAGCAATTTCAATGAGTTCTGTTCGTGGGACAGTTGCAGGCGGTGACGAAGAAGCGCTACATAATGCAACATTACACTGTTTCTATGATAATGGCACAAATCAGTACAATATGAGTGTGAATTTTACCTTTTATCTATATAATGGTACTAATTTTCCAGAAATAACTGATTCATATGATTTAGGTGATAATCTTACTTTGTGGGTAACATATTCACCAAAAGTTCAAATTGGTTATAACAAGCAACTAATAATTAGAGCAACAGTAGCAGACTCTCTCAATAATACTGTAACTCCTTTACCTACAATTGGAAATTTCAGTGTTGATATCTCAAGTTCTGTAGAAGATGGTCTTTCTCTAACTTTGCCTGCTTCTGCACTAGAAGAAGATTATAGAGATCAAGATTGGATAATCTTCAAATTAAGACTCCCTTATAAATCAAATGTTGTTCTAACATTACTTTTCATGGTAGGTATTCTTTGGGTCATGGAAGCCATTCCTCTGGTAGCTACAAGCTTAATGATACCAATATTCGGCGTTTTGGCTCTGGATTTAGGAGCAAAAGGATTGCTTGCTCCCTTTGCGGAACCTGTCATATTTCTATTTCTAGGCGGTTTTATCATTTCAAAAGCGATGAATAAAACTGGCTTAGATAAATGGATATCGCTTAATATTGTTAGAATAAGTCCTGATAATCCTAAGATATTAATGCTTCTCATGATGATTGTAACAGCTGTCCTATCTATGTTTATGAGCAATACTGCAACAGCTGCAACAATGATACCCATAGCAGTAGCAGTTACTGATAAGTTAAAGGTCAATAAAGAAATAGATGAAGAAAGTATAGACAGATATGGTAAAGCATTAATCTTAGGAATTGCTTACAGTGCTTCAATTGGTGGGATAGGATCTGCAATTGGAACCCCTGCAAATCCAATTGCAATTGCACTATTAAGTGAATATGCTGGTGTTCAAATTACTTTCACTCAGTGGTTTGCCTTTGGATTACCTATTGTCTTTCTCATGCTACCTTTAGTTTGGCTTTACCTTTGGATGGTTTATAAGCCCAAAGTTCCAAAAAATAGCATTACTAACGCGAAAACAGCCGTTAAAAAAGAGTTGGATAATCTTGGTCATCTTAATAAGAAACAGATTTATGTACTCTCAGTCTTTCTGCTTGCTTTAGTGCTCTGGTTCTTGGAAGGTACAATTAAAAAATTCCTCTTTCCTCAATTTTCATCTTCAGTTGTTGCAGTTATCGCTGCATTTATGCTATTTTTACCTTCTATATTCGAGAAGAGTAAGATTCTCATAGGTAGAGATGTTAATGATTTAAACTGGAATGCAATATTGGTCTTTGGCGGTGGACTAGTTTTAGGAGTCATCTTAACGGAATCAGGAGCTGGGGATCTGATTGCATATTCGTTAGAAAATCTGGGAATTTCAAGCGGTATTATGTTTATAGCCCTCATTGCCTTAGTTAGCATCATATTAACCTTTATTGCATCTAATACGGGTTCAGCAGCAATACTTGTACCTCTCGTTATTCCTCTCGGGTTACTATTTCATATTGATCCAGTCTTACTAGCAGTTGTTGCTGCAATAGGTTCAAGTGTAGATTTCATGCTTCCACAAGGTACTCCTCCCTCAATGATTGCATATAGTACGGGTAAATATCAAATAAAAGAAATGGTAAGAATAGGTTCATTAGTTGATATATTTGGTCTGTTGCTTATAGCCTTCGTTCTACCCTTTTTCTGGAGATTAGTAGGATTAGTATATTTCTAATCCTTCAATATTTTCTTTTTTAGTTTATTCAAAATCCAGATCCGTTTTAGTTGGTTCAGGAACTTTCTTTGGCCACCAATTCCATTTAGATGCTAAACTCATTATTGCTGGAACTAGTATAGTTCTTATAATGAAAGTGTCTATCAAAACAGCTACACACAACATGAAACCAAATTGATTTAGTACCATTACTCTAGAAAGTAGTAACCCGCTAAAAGCAATCGCCATGATAATTCCAGCAAACGATATTACATTACCAGTTTTGAACAAACCTTTGTGTATTGACGCTTTTTCAGTAAAACCCATATCACGAAATTCAGAAATTCTAGAGAGTAGGAATATATCATAATCTAGACCAATCCCTATTAGAATTGTAAAAGCCATGATAGGTACTAACCAGAAGAAGGAATTTACTCCTTGTAAAGCTGGAATTACTGTCTTGAATACTTGCGTCTTAAAAACAAAAATCCCTAATCCATATATCCACGATAAGGTTAATCCAATAGTAATTATAAGCCTTAATGGTATGAAGACAGATTTGAACATTATTGCTATTAGAATATAAACTACTAATATTGTAACTATTATCATTATCGGGAAGAATTTGTAGACTTGATCTATTGCATCAACCATTACTGTTGAGCCTTCTGCTAGATGCATTTCATATCCATATTCTGCTTGTGAATCTTCAAGAATGATTCTGGTCTCTTTGATCCATGCCTCTGCTTCATCAGCCCAAGGATCAAATGGTGTTTGTATTTCTATAAGAATAGTAGAATTATCCTGATTTGTGTATCTATTGAAAATTATTCTATATAACATCCCATCTGAACTATTGTATTCAAGAGTTGCTGGGGTGAGAAACGCCATTGCTGCTAAAAATGGAATATAATTTCCTCCCGCACTAACAATAGACGTGAAACTATTGTTGTTTACCATTGTTTCAGCTGCTATTCTGATCGCAATATTCTTTGCATCTTGGAAAAATGTTGAGGTCATTATTCCGTTTGTTTGATTGGTTTTAATAATTACATAAAATGGAAGAATTTGTCCAGGGAAAAATCTTCTCTTAATGCTTGGTATGCGAGATCTGAGTCCGAACCTCTAGGTAATATTTGTAGAAAATCCATTGATCTGTCAAATTTGAAAACTTGAATTGAAACTGGAATTGCAACAATTACAACGATTATAATAACAAATGGTGCATATTTAGTGGACAATTTTCCTATTTTATACCATATACTTTTCATTTGAGCTGCTATTTCTTTCTTTTTTAACTGGTCTTCAGTTTCAGGTTGTTTCTTTGTTAACTTTTTGTATAAAGTAAATTTACTGAAGAACCCCTCAAAAGTAAGAAGGGCAGCTGGAGTAAACGAAAGATTAACTCCAAGTGTAATAACTATGGTTATAGCAGCTCCTAACCCTATTGTTGATAGTAATTGTAGTGGAAAGAAAACTAACCCTAAGAAAGTAATAGCAAGTGTCAGCCCTGAAACTGTAATAGTGTGTCCTGCATGTTTACTCATCTGGAGAACTGATTCTGAGACTGATTTATTTTTCATTATTTCTTCTCTGTACCTTGATAATAGAAACAGCGAATAATCTATAGACAAAGCTATTACCAAACTCATCATTATGCTAGGAACAAATGAGAATATGTCCCAAATTAAAGCCACTGGATACATGATTAGAAATGATGCCAAAATGCTGATTCCCATACTAGCTATAGGTAAAATCATCAATTTCAAACTTCTCAGCACAATAGCTAAAACTAATAGAGCTATTGGAATTACAATCAAGTCCATTCTAAGAAGGTCTTCTTCTGTTGCTTCTTGCATATCAAGATACATAACTAGATAACCTGTAAGATAGACATTGAAATCTTCAGATGTATTTATTTTATGAACTTCTTCTCTTAAGTATACAACAAATGCACTTATTGAGCTGTTTTCTTCATCGTAGATTAAATCAATTGTTAGAAGCATTGATCTTTCTTCAGAAGATATAAATCCATCAGCAACCTGACTAAATCCTGCATCCGCTAGTACATAGTAGCTTAGAACTGATAGAACAATGTGGTTAAAGGATGAATTTAGGATACTATCTATAACTTGAGAACAAAACGATTCTGTTTCATTATTCAAAACACTTTCAGAATCATTTACCATTCGAATAACCATGATCATACTTGTTTCATTTTCGTAACCTGGAAATTCTGTTGCAAGAACCTCCTCTGCTATTACACTTGGAGAGTTTGGAGGTGCTTCAAAATTTGAAGAGGTTTTGTTAAGAAACCTTGGTCCCAACCAGATTCCAAATACAAAAATAATGACCCAGATAACAAGTACTGCAACTTTATATTTCTTAAGGAATTTGTGATATCTATCAATAAAAGCCATCAGTTCTTCAAGGCAAATTTAATCTTCTTTCTATATTTAAAGTTGGTGTCAAAATTTGTGTAACTACTCTAGGCGTTACTTTTGGTGAGGCAAAAGTTATTAAACCAATCTTCAACGTTCAGATATCAAACTTCACAGGAAAATAAAAATGAGTAAAAAGAATTTATCAATAGATGATTTATTATTATTGAAACAAATTACAACAGCAAAAATTTTACCAAACAAGAATTTTTTGTTTGAAGAACTATCGATGAATGAGAAAGAGAACAAATACAATTCTGCTGTATATTTAATTTCTGAAGGCCAAAATCCAAAACAATTTACTAGTGGATTAACTCAAGATAAATCCATGAAACCTTCACCTAGCAAGAATCAATTGGCTTTCTTAAGTGCTAGAGGTGGAGAAAAAGCAAAACCACAGATTTTTATCATGGATGTTGATGGAGGAGAATCTGTTCAATATTCCAAAACTTCAAATGGAGTTTCTGAATTTGAATGGTCTTTAGATGGTCAAAAGATGACTTACATCCACAAAGTAAATCTTGAGGAACAATCCTTAGAAGATGAGAAAAAAGATGAAGTCAAAAAAAGTCCTTTAGATTACAAGATAGAAAATCTTGAAAAAGAAGAGAAGGATAAGAAAAAGATTGATCCAATGGTTGTGAAAGACATTGTGTATAGAAGAGGAACTGCTTTTTTGGATGATAAATATTCTCATGTTTATTTCTTTGATTTAGATACTAAAACCTCAACAAGAGTTACTAGTGGAGAATTCAATTATTTCTCTCCAGTACTGAGTGAAGATAATAAAACCATTTATGCAATAAAACATAATGTAGAAGGTTTCATGAATGATACCTATGAATTTGTTATTGTAGAAATTGACATTGAGACAAAAGAAGAGAAAGTTATCAGAACAATGTATGGTTTTGGTTCATCTCTTGGAATCTCACCAGATGGGAAATGGTTAGTATTTAGTGGTAACAACTCTCCAGAAATACTTTCTGCACAAAATAATGAACTCTATATATTAAATCCCAAAACAGGAGAAGAAAAATGGATCTCAGAGAAAATAGATAATCATGCAGCATTACCTGTTTTTGATAGTGAAACATCCTACCTTTATTTCTTAGTTGATAATTGGGAACGTATTGCAGTACATCGTTTCAATATAGACAGAGAAACTGTTGAAGAAATCTATTCGGGAGATTCAATGATTAATTCTTTTGATGTTGATAGTGATCAAGGATTGATTCTCATAAATGCTTCACAGAAAGAAGATTTATCTGTTTTAATGCTCTATGACTTTGTTTACAAAGAACTTAAAACATTATGGAAAACAAATGAAAAATTACTTGCTGGAAGGAAACTTGCAGAAACAGAAGAAATGAAATATTCTGGTTTTGAAGGAAAAGAAATCCAAGGATGGATTGTAAAACCACCTAACTTCGATGAAAACAAAAAATACCCAACAATTGTTGAAATTCATGGTGGTCCACATGCAACATGGAGTCCTTTTGGAGGGTCTATGTGGTTTGAATTTCAGTATTTTGCTTCTCAGGGATATGTGGTTTTTTACTGCAATCCACGAGGATCAAGTGGGAGAGGATATGATTTTCGCAACATCTTCCAACAATGGGGTACAGAACCAGCTAATGACATACTAACTGGTCTTGACAAAGTAGCTGAAAAAGGATATGTTGATAAAGATAATTTATTCATTACTGGAGGTTCTTATGGGGGTTATATGACTGCCTGGATTATAGGTCATGACCAGAGATTCAAAGCAGCTGTTCCCCTACGAGGTGTATACAATCTAGTTAGTTTCTGGAGTACAACAGATGTCACTAAGCTCATTAAGGATGAAATAGGATCCTTCCCATGGGAAGATCTAGATAAAAACTGGGAATTTTCACCAATAGCTTATGTGAATAAAACCAAAACACCAACAAGAATTATTCATTCTGAAAAAGATTTTAGGGTTTCCATCTCTCAAGCTGAAGAATATTTTGCTTCACTTCTTAAACTAGGTACTACTGCAGAACTCATAAGATATCCCGAAGAAGGTCATGAACTCAGTCGTTCTGGTAAACCTCTCCATATGAAAGATAGACTAGAGAAAATTATTGAATGGTTTGAAAAATATAAATCATGAGATATTTTTTCTTATTTTTTCTTTTTCAAAATCAATATGCAACTTTTCTTCGAATCTTTTTTGAATCCCCTTGATATATTTCTCTTCTTTTTCAATCATTATGAATTTTCTATTTAATGCACTAGCAACATATCCTGTAGTTCCCAAACCTGCCATGGGGTCAAGAACTACATCTCCCTCTTTAGACGTTGTTAGGATGATTCGTTTTAATAGTTCAATAGGCTTCTGAGTGGAATGAAGTTTCTTGCCTTCTTCATTTTTCATTCTCTCTTTTCCTGTACAAAGAGGCATAACCCATACATTAGCTCCTACTTTACCAACACCATATTTTTTAGCTACGGTTTTATCAAAGGTGTATTTTTTCACATCTTTATCTTTGACAGCCCAAATCAACGTTTCAGTTGCGTTAGTGAATCTAACACCTAACCAGTTAGGCATTGGGTTTACTTTTAACCAAATTACATTTGATAACATCCAATATCC
>JAUWEG010000029.1 GCA_030608385.1 Candidatus Heimdallarchaeota archaeon | reverse complement strand
ATTGAATTGTTGATAAAATCACAACTTTTCTACCGAAGATTTATTATTTCTTGAATAAAGATAACCATGTGATTTCTGAGGAAGAAGTAGAACTTAAAGTCGATTCTTTGCTAAAAGAATTATCGTTAGAAGAAAAATTTAAGCTTATGGTTGGCTATTTCAGATTTCAAACTAATACCATACCTAGATTAGGTATAAAAACATTCAAGATGACTGATGGACCCTTAGGTATTTCACGACATTCAAGTTTTCTTAGAAAAAACACTTATTTTCCAGCAGGAATTAATCTTGCAGCATCATGGAATCGTAAGTTAGCACACGAATGTGGAGAAGCAATAGGAAGAGAAGCTAGAGCTATTAACAGACTTTGTGTTCTTGGTCCAGGAATCAATATTAATCGAACACCCTTCAATGGTCGTACTTTTGAGTATTATAGTGAAGATCCTTACCTGAATAAGGAGATAGCTATCCCATTCGTTAAAGGAATACAGAGTCAAAGAATTGCTGCTTGTCCCAAACACTATGTTGCTAATAACCAAGAAACTAACAGACATACAGTCAATTCAGTGGTCGATGAAAGAACATTACATGAAATTTACTTGCGATCATTTAAGGAAATTGTAGAAGAAGCTAATCCCTGGACAATTATGACAGCTTATAACCGCGTAAACTCTGAATATGTCAATGGAAGTTCTAAACTTCTAAAGTCTACTCTTTTCGAGAAGTGGGGTTTTACTGGATTTGTAATGACTGATTGGTGGGCAACTAGAGAAAGAGATATTCCCCAACCAACTACAGAAGAAGCTGTTAAAGCTGGTTTATCAATTGAAATGCCTATTCCAATTCTGTATGAAAAAACAAAATTATACAAAGCATTTACTGAAGAAAGAATTACTCTAGAAGATATTGATTATCTGATTAGACGAATATTAAGAGTTTATGCAAAAGTAGGAATGTTTGAAGATGAAGAAAATCTTCCAAAAGGAGAAAGAAATACTAAAAGACATCAACAATTAGCAAGAAGAATGTCAGAAGAAGGGATTGTACTATTAAAGAATGAAAACAATGTCCTTCCACTAGATATAACAAAAATACAAAAAATCGCAGTTTTAGGACCCAATTTGAAGAGGAAATTTGGAAAATTTTTAAGTGGTGGTGCAGCAGCTGTTACCCCTCCTTATGAAATTACACCACTTCAAGGATTAAAAGAAAAATTAAAAGGAAGAATAAAAATCATCAAAGATCCTTCTAAAGCTGATGTTGTTCTTTTGTTTATGGGGTTGAATCATGATTCCCCATCAAGTCTATTTAGTGATAAGACAACTAAAAGCAAAGAAGAACACGGAAATGAAACAGAGGGGATGGATAGAAGAGAATTAGGTTTAAATGCCTTCCAAATTCAGCTAATCAATGAAACTGTTAAAATAAATCCTAACACAGTTGTGATATTAAGCAACGCTAATCCTGTTTCAATGGATGAATGGTTAGATAATATTCCTGCACTTGTAGAATCATGGTATCCAGGGATGGAGGGTGGAAAAGCTATAGCAAGGGTATTGTTTGGGGATGTGAACCCTTCAGGAAAACTTCCGCTTACTTTTCCAAAAAGAATAGAAGATTCACCTGCTCATAAATCTTCGAAATCTTTCCCAGGGGAGAATCTCGAACTTCACTATGAAGAGGAGATTTATGTTGGTTATAGATATTATGAGAAAAACAATGTAGAACCTTTGTTTCCATTTGGTTTTGGCTTATCCTATACAACCTTCAGATTCGAAAAAGTTAGCTCAGATAAAAATATCTTGAAATCATTGGATGATTATTTGGAACTAAATATCTCAGTTACCAATACAGGAGATAGAGCAGGAAGTGAAGTTATACAAATTTATTCAGAAGATGTAAAAACTACTGTAGATAGACCAATCAAAGAACTGGTGGGATTTGAGAAAATATACTTAGAGAAAGGGGAAACAAAATCTGTAGAAGTAATTGTAAGAGCCAAAGATTTAGCGTTTTATGACATGGAGACAAAAGATTGGAAGGTAGAATCAGGAGATTTCATACTTCATATTGGAAACTCATCAAACTCAATACAACTTCAGAAAAAAATCACCTACAAATCTTGATAATTTCACGTTTAGGAAAGAGGAAATAGAGAATTTTGAAAATGGAAGAATGGATAGTCTTTTTAAAAGAATGAAGTTATTTCATCATCGATGAAGTCATTTCAGGTTGTAGACACGCTGTTCTTTGATATGGATGGTACTCTAACCGATCTAGGTAAAAGATGGTGGGAACCCTTCTTTAGAGCAATGAATAAACTAAAACCTGATTATGATAGAGAGAAAAGGCAAGAAGTTTTTGAAAAGATACTAGGGAGAGTTATGGAAACAGACATGGAGAGGTCAAAACTTCTTAAAATCAGCCTATTTTTTAGAGCAAAAAAAGAATCAGGCTTATCACTACGCGATGCATATAAGGTTATGAAACTGGTCAAATCTGATCCCTTAGCATTCAAAGAAATTGTGCCTTTAGAGGGAGTTGAAGAAGTACTTAATACACTTCAATCTAGAGGGTATAAAATGGCTCTAGTTACAAATGCAGGAGACAAAACTGTAGCTCGAGCTAAGAAAAAGCTCTCCATTCTGAATTCGTTTGATGTACTAGTTACTAGAAATACTGTGAAGAGAATAAAACCCGATCCTGAAGCTATTCTTTATGCTTGCGAAGCATTGAATAAACACCCAGAAACATGTGTCATGATAGGTGATTTTCCTCAAGACATTCAAGCAGGGAGAGCAGCTGGAACTAAAACTGTAGCTATTCTCGGAGTAAATGCTAAATATACTAAGGAAAGTATTAGAAAACTTGAACCAGATGTAACTCTTTCCTCAATAGGAGAATTATTACCACTCTTCTTAGGTCCTCCAGATTTCTAGTCGTATATTTTTCTAAATTCAAAACTACTGAATTGAAGGAACAAAAATTATAAAGATTCTAATTTTTGTAAACAAGAACAATATGTCCAAGTTAGAACAAATATCTGACCATGTTGTTGTTGACAAAGAAACGCAATATAAGAGCAGATCGTGTATCTCAGGAGGAATATCTCTTAGTAAGTATTCTATTGCAATAGATAGCGGAGATTCATTAGAAGTAGGAATAGATTTACGTAATGAATTAGAAACATATTTCAAAGTGCCAGTGAAATATTTGTTTCTCACACATACTCATAATGATCATAGAAATGGGCGAGAAGCTTTCAAAGATCTTACACTCATCACTAGTCAAAAATGTATAGATAACATGCCAAAAAGCATCAGTTTTAACAAATGGAAAAAGGAATTGTTTGATCAGGAATTGATAGTTCAAGCAGACAATTTAACTCTGGAATTTCATCATGTAGGAGGTCATAGTGTAGGTTCCAGTATAGCTTATTTCCCAGTTGAAAAAGTTCTTTTTGCTGGAGATCTTTTTATTACAAATCCCGTAAATTTTGGTCTCCCTTTTATGGGTTTTTATCAGAATAAACCAAAAAGGACAGGTAATCCTGAAGAATATCTAGTAGCTTTTGATAAATTCAAGAAAATGAAGATAAATGTAATTGTTCCAGGACATGGAAGAGTAATCTTGAATCCACAAGAATATTTAGATGAACAAATAACATTCTACAATTCTCTAAAATCCTTCTTTGTCAAAGCTATAGGAGAGGGAAAAAAGTTAGAAGATATTGAATTGCCAAGGTTAAAACAAATAGATGAAGCATACAAAGATGCTGAAAACAGGAAGCAAAGAAGTACAACTTTACGGTTCTTGGATAATTATCTAAACTGGATAAAGAAAAGCTTCTATAATTATTATAGTGGAAAATTTGACTGCTTAGATATTAATTAGATTTCTTTAGGGATGATTTCCAAATCTGAGAACTTTAAGATGTGTTGTTTTTTCCTTTTTTTAAAGTATTATTTTGTCTTGGAGATTATACTATTAAGAAAGTATTAATCAGCTAACATTCACAAACGCAAGTGCTCTTTTTATATCATCGGCAATCATTTTTCGTTTTGATTTCTCGATTAATAGATTCTTACCTGTCAGAATGTATGAAGGAAAAACTCTAGAATCTTTGTAATAAAATTCATTGTGTCTAATCTTATATGTAGAACCTGCAAAAATAGCTTTCTCTCCTGTTTTTCTTTTCGTAATATAATTGAACGCTTTTATGGAAGCATCACTGTTGAGTATGTAAGCTTTAACATTAGGAAATAAATCTAATTCCTTTTCAAGAATCTCTGAACAGGTCTTAATTGCACTAGTTGGAATGGAGTAGCCAATCTTTGAACATTTTATTGCAGTGGTGATATATACACCCAGATCTATTATATCATTAATCGAAGAAACATCATATCCTGCATCCTTGAAGAGCTGCAAAGTTGTTTCCATGAAGTAGGGGGTGCCTTCAGCATAGAAATAATCCTCAGGTTTTTCAGGTGGAACTTCAGAAATCATAATAATTTTTATTTTTTCTACATCTATGTCAACATCAGGAATGAGATAACCTTCTTTATTGATTTTCTCACAAGGAAAATCTTCACAAGCAATTTTATCTGAAATTAACATAAAAGAAATAACAGATTTCATTATTTAAAGAGTTAGCACAATATAAAAAAATTGTATTTTGAAAAACTAACATAACAGTTAATAAGAAAAATAACCCACCTAATTCCGTAGAAAATGATTAACATAAAAAAACATAAAATAACAATAAAAGTTTGCTTAACTGTTCTCCTTATTACCCTTCTATTAATTCCACTTTTGAGTAATGGAAATATAGAAAGTATAGTTGAAGATGAACAGAAATCTGAAATCAAGCTATATACAACAGCTGGGATCGTAATTAATGATACAAACATAGCATCCTATAGCTCCTCAGGAACAGGTGTAGCAGGTGACCCCTATATCATTGACAATCTAATGATCAATACAACAGATTCATTAGCAGTTGATTTTAAAGGAGTATCATCAACAACCTACTATGTTCTTCGTGACTCTCATCTGATAGGTTCAACTTATGGGGTCTACATTCATGATTCCATAGTAGGAAAAGCTTCTATTATCAATTGTACAGTCGAAGGTGCATTGTCAATTGGAGGGCCTAACGCTTTGTATCTAACTATTCATAACAATACGCTTAAAGCAAGACAAAGTTCTAATTTTAGAGCGGGTGTGAAATTTACAAACAACTTAGTTTATTTAACAAGCGATTCCTCTGGCTCAATTTTTCGAATAACAGATGAAAACAATATTGTAGAGGACAATATTTTTTATGGAAATTCTTCATCGATTAGAATAAATCGCGTTACAAATACTACATTTAGAAACAACATCCTTCACAGTTCAGGATTCTATTTCTCTGATGATGAAATTGAATATATTGTGAATAATACATTTGAAAACAATATTATCAATGGTAAACCTTTTGGATTTTTATATAATCAAAATGATGAAATTGTAACTGACGACCAATATGGACAAATATATCTAGTTAACTCAACCAATGTACTAATAGAAGACCATTCTTTTGTTGATGTTTATTCAGGAATTCAAATCTATAATTGTACTGATATTACTGTAAGAAATGTGGAAGTGAAAGCTAACACAGGAATTTATGCAGAAAATGTTGAAGAAATATTGATAGAAGATTCTAGCTTTGAAGGGTACCGTGATGCAATGCAATTTGAAGGTGTAAATAATAGTATTATTCAAAACAACTACATAACTGATTTTGAATATGGTTTGGAATTTGAATATATGAATAATGTCCAGATAAATAATAATACTATCGTAAATATGGTTGAATATGGACTTTACTTAAACGAAGTAAGTAACGTAGATATAAATTTCAATATTATAACCTGCTTAATAGTAGACGAAGGGACTGAAGTACCTATAGTAATCTGGTCATCAGAAAATATAACCGTATTTTATAATGTCTTTATCAGCATAGGAAATCAAACAGCTCATCTGGCAGAAGATTGGTCAACAACAAATATAATGTGGTACGATGCAACTTCAGAAATTGGAAACTTTTGGTCAAACTGGAATGACGGGACTTATGCAATAGAGGGAGATGGGGGAAACATAGACCTATATCCATTCTTAGACATAGATGGAGACAATCTTACTGAAATCGAGGAAGTTCTAATTTACTTTACTGATCCTTTCACTGCCGACAGCGATGGGGATGGTTTCTCAGATTATGAGGAAATTCAAGCAGGTACTGATCCCTTAGATCCAAAGGATTACCCTGGAAGAGGAAGGGTTTTAGCAATTGTTCTAGGATTACTATTTGGACTCGGCATACCAGCAGGAGTAGCTGTTTTCTTCCTTTCAAAGAAAGGTATTCTAAAACTTCCATTCCTTAAAGAGAAATAATTCCCTTCTCTTATTTTTCTTACTTTTTTCTAGAACATCTGAAAGCTTATTCTGTTTCTAGATCTTTAATTTCTCTACCCTCAAGAATATCATAGGTGCTTCTACGTGTGCTTGAGGTTTCTTGACCTGTTTTCTTTAGAAAGTTGAATAAAGCTACTGCACCTAGAATAACGAATAGAAGGATTACTCCAAATAATATGTAGAATATAATCATTCCAGTAACAATTCCTAACACCAATAATGTTATTAAAACTAAAATTAATCCAGTTATTCCACCATTTATAGAACGACGACTTCGAATTCTCATACAAAACTTAGATAACAATTAACCATTATAAGTTTATTTTATCTAATACCGCTTTCCTTTGCAAGAAATACCTCATATTTATCACTTAGAAAATTGGAGAAATTATAAACATTATCGGAAAAAAAGCAATAATTAATTGAATTTTTTTGTTATTCATTTTTTCACCTTTTATTATTATCTGATATACTTTATTTCAATATTATAAAATAGTTAGCAGAAAACAATAATGATACGATATTGAAACAATGTGAATCACTTCAAAAAGCAAGTTTACATAAATCTCGTAAAAAGCTTGGAAAAAAAAAGAATTTAATGTATTTTACAAAGGATTTGAACTTAATGGATAGGGATCATATGAACCTGCAGAACCAGCAATAGAATAAGAACCTGAAATCCAATTTGACCAATAATTACCCTCACTGGTGTTTATATCATAAAAGACATTATTTACACCGTAATCTTCCGCTTGTGAGTCTTCAAGTAGTTGATTATCAATGAAAGCATTATGGTGAATAGTTATATTTTCTGTTATTTGAGCAAAAAGAGAGATGCCAAGAATATGATTTAATGTAATAAGGTTGTAATTAATGGTACAATTGAAAGAATAAGCAACATAAATACCGTAATCACCATTCGCAAATGTATTGTTGGTTATTATGCAATCAACCGAATGTCTTACAAGAAGAACATTGTGAGAATCGTAACATGAATTTTCAATAATAGTACAATTGGAAGTACCTTCTAGATACATTTCAGAATTTCTAAGTGTATTATTTTTAACAATACAATTTGAAGATCCCGCTATAGTTAATCCACTTGAATTGGTGAAAGAGCTATTTGTAATACTGACATTATTACAAGATTCTAACATTATTTCAGTAGCACTATTTTCTATTACTTGGTTACTTATTACACTGTTACTACAATTAATAAGATATAATGAACCGAATTCAGGAGATGATAAATTAAGATTCTGGGCATCTGCATAAAAACCCAACAGTCTTCCGTCAATAGTATTATTAACTATAGTAAAAGTTTCATAATTCTCAAACCCCCTCGCAAAGTTTATACCTGTACTCATAACATTATTTGAAATGGTGAAAGTATCACAAGTACCTAGTTTTATACTAGTTTTAGTTGCATTGATTGAATTATTGTCTATAGTAACATTATACATTCTAAAGTAATTATAAATGCTTATACCAGTTTCTACGAAGTTACAAGTATTATTGTAGAGAATTGAATTCCATGGAGTGTCCCATACTATCCCAGAATCACAATTTTCTATCAGATTGTTTTGAATAATATTGTTACTACCACTGTGTAGTCCAATACCATATAAACTACCAGGAAATATATATCTTAACTTACTTTCCCAAATTTCAGTTTCCCTATTTTCAGTATCTGTAAGAGTATTATTTTCAATTGTTACAAATGAACCATGTACATATATTGTACTATTATAACCTATGTTATTTGTGATTGAACTGTTAATTGCGAATGAACCATCGCCACGACTTAAAACAATTCCACTATGATTCAAGAAATTCTCTGAGATGTTTAGATTGTAACTCTCTATAGCTACAATTCCTTCATAGTCATATTGCAGATTGTTGTTTGTAATAGAAATATTGCTTGAAGATGCAATAAAAATACCATGTGAAGTATTCATTATATCTAAATCTCTAATAGTGAGATTCCTACATTCTAGGAAAATAAACTGACCATATGTATTGTCTGAGAATATTTGATCTTCTAAATTTAAGAAATACCCTAGTTCTTTACCGTTTACAAGGTTATTTTCAACTGTTGAGGATGCATCATAAATAGCATACCCTCCATTCGTTATTTGGTTGTTTGAAATTATAGAATTTGAAGTTTTTACATCTATTAATCCTCCATCCTCAAATACATTTCCTGTTATCTTAGCATTACCAGGCCAACTGGCATATATGTATCCGCCAGATTCGAATAAATTGTCTGAAACTGTTGCATCGTCACCAAGTATCTCTATGTATCCATCAGTTTCGAATAAATTGTCTGAAACTGTTGCATCGTCATCAAATATAGGTATGTATCCATCAGTTTCGAAGAAATTCCCAGATATAATAACATTAGTTCCCAAAACCAACAAAATTTCTTCCGAAACGAAAGAATTTTCTGAAACTATAGCATTGTGACCCTCTATTACTAAAAGTCCTTCTGAATCAAATATATTTTCTGAAATTATAGCATTGTGTGAATCTATATCAAAAACATTATCACCAGAATAACCTGTTTCTCTTAAATAAAATTCATTCTTATCTATTGTTACACCTCCAGAATCAATTATGTTAAAAGTTCCATTTGTAAATGTATTAAGAGTGATAATTGAATTTTCACAGTCTATTAATTCAGTATTAAAAGAGAATATTGCTTCTCCTGAAACTACTGTGATATTGTTACCTTTTATATTTGTACCTGGAGAATTCAAGATATTAATCCCTTGGAGAGCTCCTTCAATGTTATTTTCAATTATCTGAACTGAACCTTTACTATTCTCAATGAAAATATTAGTGTAATAAGAATTAAGATAACAATTTTGTATAATAAAATGCTTTGTAGTTCCGGAAATGTATATACTTTCACTATGATCAGCAGTAATATTGTAATACTGTATTAGGTAAGGATTGTTTTCTGTACCTCTTCCTGGAAACTTATAATTTTTAAAATCCTTATCATTTAGAATAATAATAGGTTCATGATCTGTTAAAATTCCATGTGTATTTATTCTGTATTGATAGATCACAAATGTTGTTGAAAAGACAATAACAAATATCAGGACTATTGACGAAGCAATGATTACTATTTTTCTATTCAGTTTAAACATATTACTCACTTAACATATTCTTTCATTAGATATGAACAGCTGTAAAGGATTTTTCTTAGACGGAAGTATGACTTTTCTTAGACTATTAGCAATTGTTTTTCCATACATCATTCAATCACCTTTTTACCTATATCTGTGATGTATACTTGATAGTTTCTCCCCCATTTTTCTCTTGTAATTAGATCCTGTTTTTCAAGTGAAATTAGATTTCTTGATACTTTGGCTTTAGTGTAACCTGTCAGTGCACATAGATTTCTTTGCGATATTTTCCCTTCATTCTTTACTATGAGTTTTAACAAGAGTTTTTCTGAATCAGAAAGAAAGACTTTACCAATTTCTCTTATTACTTTTTTCCCCTTTCTTCCCATAAACCAAACTGTTCCACCTATACCGCAAGTTAAACCAACAAATGGTCCAACTATAAATATCCAAACAGGTGCTTTTTCTGGTGGTTTGAATTTTACTTCTATTTGTTTTTGAGTAGATTGTGAGACATTATAGAAATTCCAATAAATATCTATAATACCTGTTGGATGCATAATTATTCCAGATTCTTGTGGTATAATTGCTCCTCCTTTAGGATAGATTTCGCTTCCTTTGTCTAATCTAACTGTAACAGATTCATAGTAAGTATTATATGTACTAAAAAGTTCAAAATAAGATACAATGTATTTTTTGTCGAATTTTATAATTTCATTTTCAATATTATACCTGAATTTGATATCTTTTGTTTCTCCTGAATCAAATGTAGTACGAAGATCAATAGAAATTAAATAATCAGTAGAAAGCATATCAGGGATTTCAGTTACATTATAAGAATTAGTAACTTCATGGTCTTCCTCAATTACTAAATTTGTAATCGATTCGTTAAAGTAGAATATAATTGAGTTTAGTGACGAATTTAGAGTATTTGAAAGTGTATAACTATCAGATACAGAAATATTTTCAGGATTACTTAAGATATAGATAAGTTTGTGATAATCTACACTGATCTGAGATTGAGCAATTTTAGGATTGCATGGTTTATTAGTATAAGAAAAGCAAACATCACTACAGAATGAACAAGGAACCAATAGTGTAGCAATTGAAATGAATATTATTAGTTTCCTTGTAGTTTTCTTATGCAATATTAAATCTTTATTCGTTTTACATAAAAAAACATTTCCTACAGCGTTGTTCAATAGAATATTGAGTACTTAATCATTATTGAAAATCTGGTTGTGACTATTCTGAGACTATCCAAAAATAGTCCTGGCTATAATTCCTTTCTGAATATTATTCTCGTCATTTCTTTTCTTCTATGTGCTTTGCTGCAACATACCCAAAAGTCATTGTGGGTCCTACAGTCGCACCAGGACCAGGATAACTATTTCCCATAACAGAGGAAGAGCTATTACCAACAGCATATAATCCCTCAATTATTGTTCCATCTTTTCGCAAAACTTGAGCATGTTCGTTAGTAACAAGACCTCCTTTGGTTCCTAAATCTCCAGGAACAAATTCTACAGCATAAAATGGCGATTTCTCTATAGGATATAAATTTGGATTTGGTTTAACTTTTGGATCTCCATAATAATGGTCATATGCGCTGTCTCCCCTACCAAAATCTTGATCCTTTCCTTCTCTAGCAAAGTCGTTAAAGCGTTTAACAGTCTCACTTAAATTTTGTGTATTAACATCGATTTTCTTAGCTAACTCTTCTAGAGTTTCTGCAGTTTTAATATATCCACTCTCAAAATATTTCTCAGGAAACTTCATCCCTGGGAAAACCAATCCAAACATATATTTCGATTTGAAACGTTGATCAAAAATGAAATAACATGGGACATGAGCTATTTCTTCTGAATGTTTTTCATACATATCATGTACAACTACCACATAACTTGCAGATTCATTAGTAAAACGCTTACCTGCTTTGTTAACCATAATTCCTCCAGGGTAACCTCTTTCACCAACATGGAAGAAAGGTGGTTCTTCATGTGGAGCAGATGAGGGTCCCCACCAAGCATCATCCATAAGATCAACAGCAGCACCATGTTTCATTCCTGATAAAATCGCGTCTCCAGTATTCCCAAAATGTGCTAATGTCCATTCAGTTGTTATAGGTTTGGGGTGATATTTTTCTCTCATTTCCAGGTTATGTGGAAAACCTCCAGCTGCAAAAATTACACCTTTTTCAGCTTTTATTCTTATTTCCGAACCGTCTTTCTTGGCAATTACACCCACTACTTTTTCTTTTTCCAATATTAGATCTTTAAAGGGAGTATTAAGCCAGAGAGGAATGTTATCGTCTTGCATAGATTTTCTTAACCTAGCAATTAGTGCATTTCCTAAAGTAAGGAATTTATAGCGAATCAATAAACCAAAGATAGCTCGCATCCCTGCTTTAAGAGCTGTCCATTTTCCTGCCCAAGTTGACATTATCATTCCTAAATTATGATACTCATTGATAGTAAAACTAATTCCAAGAGGAACATCATATGGTAATGCATTAAGATTTTTCAAATCTTTCTTTAGTTTTCTACCATTGAACGGTTTAGCTTCTAGAGCTCGACCTCGAGGAATCCCACCAGGTCTTTCTGGATGATAATCTGAGTAATTGGGTACAAAAAGGAATTTAGCCCTAGTATTTTCTCTTAACCAATCAATCATTTTAGGAGCATTAACTAAATAAGCTTCTTTGAATTCTGAAGGAACACGGTCTCCAACAGTATTATCCATATAAGTTCTAGCTTTTTCCATTGAATCTTCCACACCCTTCTTCTCTAGAAGATAGTTATTCGGTACCCAAACACCTCCTCCCGAGAGAGCTGTGGAACCACCATAGTACTGTGTTTTTTCGATAACTATAACATCTAAACCAGCTTTCTTAGCTACAAGAGCTGCAGTCATTCCCCCTCCACCTGAACCTACTATTAATACATCTGTTGTATAATCACAATTTGCCATAAGAATAGATATTTTGATACTTATTAAGTTTCTTGGAAATTCTTTTGCGAATTTATCAACAAAAGATTCTGAATCTTAATTTAAGAAGAAAACGAAACATATGCTTGAAGAATATTTTGTGATTCCTTGAATCTGCAAGCTAAACACCTTGATAACGAGATCTAAATAGATAATCTTCAACTATGACGCACCTCTCCAATGAAAAGCAAATTTCTGTTTATATGTAATTCAGAGATCAAACACAAAAGGCTCAGTTTCTAGGAGAAAAAAAAGAGATCTCTTGGTATTATCCAAGAGAATTTTGGTAGTTTATTCTTTAGACATTAGTTTATTCGGAATGTTCCAGGAGCGTATTGAGGAGCTCCGAATGGATACCACTCGATAATCCCACTCATGAACACATTACGGCCGATCCACGGTTCAAAGATCCCATATGCTTCTTCAACATTGCCAATCATATGATACTTGCTGTTTATCATATTAGTTATTCCAACGTCATAACCCCAGAGGGCTATATCACCTGGCTCGAAGTCACCTAAGGTTCCATCTTCATTAAATGTGAAATAGAGTTCAAAGTAGATAACATAAATTTCCTCGAAGAAATGTACACTTGTACTAGGATCAGTTACAAATGGTTTTCCTGATCCAATGGCAAAGAATGCCATACCATATTCTACATCATCGATGGTAATAGTTCCTATCCAATCTGGTATTTCGTCTTGTGGTCCAGGCCAAGCTAAATTAAACTGTAAATCCATTGTTCCAATAAGGGGATTTTTAGCACTTACGGCTGCTGTAGTTGATACTAATGTCATAAAGGAAATTACTAAGATCAAAGGTATTATTTTTTTCCTCATCCTATATCCTTCCTTAATCGATTTTTATTAAGAGATAATTTTTAATGAAATTTATTCCTTCTATTTTTTTATTTCAATTCCATTTTTACCTCTGATTTGTAATATTACATTACAAACTACAATATTATTTTCTTTTTAGTATTTAAAGGTTATGTATAAATACAAAAAGTTTAAAATAACCTGTGAGAGTATTACCATGTGTAAAAATAATGCCTGAAGTAAAGAGTAAAGGTGGAAGACCCAGAAAGTACCCTAAGGAAGACAAATATGCTAGACAAAAAGCATACTATGAACGTAAAAAGAAGAAAATGAAAGAATTGGAAGAAAAAGTGAAAGCACTTCAAGAAGGTAGAGATCTATCCCCTGAACAAAAAAAAATACTTGAAGATCTAGATATACTTGTGTATGAACCTTTTAGTTGGACTAAAATTACTCCGAATGAAATATCTTTAATGGGATCGCAAGAACTAGAGAAGATAATTGAAGATTTTAAGAAAATTGCAGATAATAACACACAACTGCGATTTCATATTCTCAACCTTATAATAAAAACAATTAACATAGACTATTTACATTCCTCAGATGATTTATCTACAAAAGATCTTTTGAAAATGTTGAAAGAAGATGTTAGTAGTATCCTTGATGCAGGATACGAATCAAATCAACAACAGACTCTTCTTTATCTTATGGAAGCAGAATTAGCAAGCAAAGAAAGATCCTCCACTAGAGAGAGGAAACTAGATATTTTTGAAGCAAAAGTGGAAGAATTAGAAAGAGAAGCAAGAGTTAAAGAAAAGGAGATTAAGAAGATTGAAAAGCTCACAGAGCAGTAATATTTCTCCTTTTTTAATAACGTTTAATAATAGCAAAGAGAAGCTTTATTTCGAATGTTAGGTGGTGAAAATACTACTCTTCTCGAAATTGAGGATTTACTAAGACACCTAAAAGTAGATGAGGTAAGAATAAAGCTTGCGAAATTCGAAAAACAGGATAGTATTACAAAAGAAGAATCACTTAGAGTTAAACTGCTTAAGGTTAAGCTTTTATTTGATACCAACAAATGGAGAGAAGGTTTAGATATTTTAGAACAGATTTTACCAGAGTGCGAAAAAGCTGAAAATAAGCTTATATGGCTTGATGCTTTGTTTCTAAAGAGCACATATTACACTGAATTTGGGTTTTATGATGAAGGAATCAAAAACTCTGAAAAAGGTTTAGATTTTATTAAAGAACTCAAAACATCCAACAATGCATTTATTTTAAGAGAAGCTTGGTTTCTAGTATATAAAGGGATGAATCATATTTTCAAAGGTAATTCCAACATAGCTGAAGAAATATCTGAACAATGTCTAGAACTTGCTAAAAAATTAAATGATGCATATTTTCTTTACGCGAGCTATAATCTTAAAACTGAAACACTTGGGAATAAGGGTAATGCTCAACAGAATTTAGAATTTTTCTTAAAAATGTATGAATTATCAAAAGAGATAAAAAACGATTTTCTAATAGCAAATACTTGCATCAAAGGAACTTTTATTGCACAGATCGTAGACAGATATGATGTAGTTAAGAAATTCATAGATGAAGCAGAAGAAATAACAAAGAAACAAAAGAGGTTTACTACAAAATATGAATGGCTGGAACATTTGAAAGCTTACATTAATTTTGGTCAAGGAGAAATAAGTAAGGCAATATCAACTTGGAAAAGAACAATACCTAGACTTAGAAAAAAAGCTTTAAACCCAATCGATAAGGGATCTCTTTTAATGTCAGAGAGCATTATAAACCAGTATGAAGGGAGTATAGACAGAGCAATTGAATTAAGACAACAAGCAATTGCAATATTCTCAAAGATTGGAAATAGAAGTCGAACCTGGCAACATAAATCACTTTTAGCTAGGTGTCTTCTTGTTGCTGGACAATATAATCAAGCCTTAAGAATATGTCAAGAAAATATGGAAAACTATAGTGATTTCACAAATGAATGGTATTACATGATGAATTTCTTTATTATGGGTAAGATTTACCAAATTCAAGGAGAGTACTATCTTTCTTTGGATTATTTTACAAAAAGTCTTAATTCAGCTAAAAAATTTCCAGGATTTAGAATCTTTGTAATTCAAGTGCTTTTTCATTTGATTCAATTATTAGTAGATAAAAACCAAGAAGAAATGAGTTATCAATATTTGGGGGAATTAGAAGAGATAGATGGTAAATATCCTTCAAAACTTAACAGTAAGTATTATCAAGCTGCGAAAGCGATAATTCTGAAAGCTAGCTCACGTCCAAAGAATTGGATTCAAGCCTTAAATATACTGGAAAAAGTGGTAGAAGAAATATGGGAAGGAAAAATTATTGATCAAGAGTTAATCATAATTGCACTAATCAATCTTTGTGAACTGTTAATGAATGAATTCAGCATTTCAGGGGAAAATGAAGTAATGAATGAGCTTGAAAAATATACAGACAAATTAGAGGAAATAGCTAACAAGCAAAAAACATTATCATATATTCTAAGATTAGAAGTGAAGAATATTAGACTTAATACTATCTGGTTAAAAACCATCTATTCTTTAGCTGATGTAGACCTAAAGAAAGCTAAAGCACTTATAGAAGAAGCGAGGGACATGGCCGATGAAGAAGGATTAGTTCAACTTGCAGAGAAAATCAATCAACAGCAATCAAAGCTCTATAATCAGTTACTTCAGTGGAATGAATTTATTCAAAAGCAGGATATGATCTGATTATAGAAACTAAACTCATTTTCTTTTTACTGTTTTTGACTTACCTAAAGATAAGCTAAGGTAAAAATAAATTATGGTAAATACTCTATAATTTTTGTTCCAAGCTTCTTTTCATTTTACTGCAAAGCCTTACTTCTTCCGAGATGGTCGTTCATACAAGAAGATACCTTATTAGAAGAAACTTACACTTGGGCTCGTTGAATCCAAAAAACCACAGTACGCCATTTTTGAGTATGTTATTTCATTTTTTGGTAATAAACTCTCCTTTAAAAAGCTGCTTTTCTAATGTCAACCATGTACTACAAACTTTACAAAACAAAAACAAAGTCTACTGATGTAAGTTATGACGAAAGCTATTCGGATTTTAACATGATCTACAAGAAACATGATGTTCAAGTTTTAGGTGGTGGGACAAATGTTGAAGATCCTCGCGAAATGTATCTCCTGACACTTTATAAAAATAAATCACACTATGAAGAGACAGTCAAGAAACTACGTGATGATCCAAAATATAAGGAACTCTCCAAAAAGCTTGAAGAAGGTCGAGAAAGCATCGAAGTGATCACTCTAGAAAGCGACGAGCACTAAGAAACTTCATAACAGTAATCTACAAAATAACAAACTTAGAAGCAAAGGAAAATATTTTCTTTTCTCTTTTTTTTTGTTCATTTTTAAGTAAAACTGTTTCTTATGATAATGAAAAGGTTATTCCAAACCACAAATCAAGGAAAGAAAGAATAGTTATTTTAGATTGAAAATCGTCTTTTTATTGCTTCTACAACTTCATAAGGTCGAGTAAGTATTGGAACATGTCCTGCTCCTTCAACCACCTTTAAGGTTGCATTAGGAATAGTTTTAGCTAGATATGTACAGTGTTTTATTGCTGCTTCGGAATCTTTGTTTCCATAAACAACAAGAGTTGGAATCTTTATATTTTGAACTTGTACATTAGTTTCTCCTTCAGCTCCTAGTTCAACACAACGAACAGCAACTTCAGGTTTAGGTTTCATGCAGATGCGAACGCTCCATCGTTTAAGGTGTTCAATGTCAGGTTCTGGAAAAACACTATTGATGAATTCTTGCATTGCTAACAAGTGATTTGATTTTATTAAATTGATAAATTGTTTCTGGCCTTCATTAAGAGGTATTGCACTCGAACTAGAAGTATCAACAATCACTAAACCTTTGAAACGTTCAGGATGTTGTAAAACCGCTAGAATAGCTACTGTTCCACCAAAAGACTCTCCACCTAGAATACACTGTTCTACCCCCAATTTATCCATCACACTAATTAAATCATCAACATAAGCTTGTTTGGTTATAGTTTCTGGAAGAGCAACGCTTTCGCCTGAACCACGATGATCGTACCCCACACATCTCATCTTTGGGCTTAATAGTTCGAAAACATTCATCCAAACATGCCAATCAGCTACAAAGCCACTGATTCCTAGGAAAGTATCTTTACCTGAGCCAAAAGAAACAGTATTCATTTTAATTCCATTTATATCATAAAACATTTTTATCAGATTAAATAAGCAAATTAAACAAATAAAAGACTTTCTAGTTCATGTTAACACATAAGACACCATTTCAGAAGGAACATTGATTCTGTTCCATAAAAAGAAAAAAGAAGGGTTATGTTTCTGACTCTTATTCAAATTTATCGTATTTGAAAAAGAATTCTAGAAACATTGAACCTTGAATCAGGTCTGGTACTAAAATTAGAACCATTGCCCAGCTACAGCCGCTTATAGAAGTTGTAAGGTCTAGTATGAAGTATATTACAGCTGTTAGAAAGAATAGTATTTTGAATAATCCACCAACTAATGCTGTATTTCTTGCTTTTGGGAGGTCCTTCATTGCTAAGAAGTAAGCTAATGCATATCCATAAACTAGAAGTATCATTAGATGTAGGAAGATCAAGCTTGGAGGATTCTCAATTCCAAAGGCAGGTAGAAAACCTTCAACGAAAATAGGAAGTAATCCGAAAAGCAATCCTGCTCCAAGGTTATAGAGAACTCCTGAAAGGAACATATACTTATAGTATTTCTCTTTGTCCATTTAGTTTCAAATCCTGTGCTTATATGTTAAACACAACAAATTGTAATGAGTTGAAAAATTTAAAGTTTTCGTGTTGCCGGAGAAATATACATTACAAACGAATTTTTCGCTCTTTTTTAAGAAATATGTATCCTAAAAAATTGGGAGTAGTTATGATTATCTCATAACCTTCAATTTAATCACTTGCGGGCATAGCAATTGGAATCTTCTTTTTATTTTGGTTGAAGCTTGTAGCTTGATTTGATTTGGATTGTTTGCTTCTATCAGTTCTTACTTTATCGAAACTTAGCCTTTGTATAGGTTTCCTCATGAAGTCTTCTATTTTGTTAAGCACTTCCATTTGTTCATTAGTAACTAGTGAAATTGCTTTTCCTTCATGTTCCATTCTTGAAGTTCGTCCTATTCGATGAACATATATTTCTGGTCCTTCCCTTGGTAAATCGAAGTTGAAAATATGAGTTACATGTGGAATGTCTAGTCCTCTTGCGGCTACATTTGTGGCTATTAAGCAATCAATTTTCTTTTCTCTGAAACTTCTCAAGACATACTCTCTTTGACCTTGTGTTTTATCACCGTGCAAAGTATTGAATCTTAAACGCAATCCTCTTTCTTGAGATAAGCGTTTTTTTAGTTTATCTGCCCATCTCCTTGTATTAACAAAGATAATTGCGGATTTAGGACGTTCCTTTCTGAGTATAGAAACAAATGTGGAATATTTCTTGTCAGGTTTGACTCTGTAATAATACTGTTTACAGTTTTCTACTGTTAGATCATCCTTGCTTACATTTATCTCAACCAAACTCTCACCATTACTAAACTGATGAGCAATTTTTCTTATCTGTTTAAGCATGGTAGCTGAAAAAAGTAATAAGCGAGGATAAACACCTCTCATTGCATCAAAAAGAATGTATTGGATATCTGGAAGGAATCCCATATCAAGCATTCTATCAGCTTCATCTAAAACTACAAACCTTACATCCCTAAAGGAAATAGCTTTTCTTCTGTATAGATCCATAAGTCTTCCTGGAGTAGCTATAACAATCTGTGCTCCAGCCTTAATCTCTTTTCTTTGTTTCTCGAGAGAAACTCCACCATATATTTCAACGGCTTTCAATTTTCTATATTTATTCAATTTAGTAAACACACTGTACACTTGTTTACATAATTCTCTAGTAGGTACTAATACAACAGCTTGAATATATCTATGTTTAGGATTAATCTGGTTTGTTATTGGAATCGCGAAAGCTAATGTTTTTCCAGTTCCAGTTTTAGCTTGACCAAGGATATGTGTTTTTCCCCTATCAAGAAGTCTAGGAATCGCTTTACTCTGAATTTTAGTTGGATCATAAATCCCCATATCGTTTAAAGCGAGTTTAATTTGATTATTTAAATCGTAATCTTGAAATTTCATTGATACCACTTTTTTGGTTTAACCTAAAATCAAGTATCAATTCTCTGAAGGCATGATTCTAAGTAATTATTTGGACGTTGAAAAAAACTTAAGCAAATAATCACTTATTTCTAATCTTCCTCAACTACAAGAGTTCTTATTGTCAGTGCTTTAAAAGACTTCGATTGAACAGATTTAAGGGATACATTCTTTTTTGGAGTCAGATATACCACCAAATATGATTAAAAAAGAATTTTATGCCTCTAGATTTAATTTTCTCTCCTTTAAAATTTCCAAAGATATCTCTGAAAGAAAGAAATCTTCAAGCTTTATCCAAGAAGTCTTAACAAGAATAGGGAACTCGTAAGATGTAAGGGATGTACATTTGTGGTTAGAATACGAGAAAATCTCAGGATGTCCTATTTCTCCACAGAGAAGACACATTCGCCATCTTGCTGATGACATAGAAAGTTTTTGATAAGATTCAGAATAGAGTAATACTCCCTCTTCAAAAGGAATCTTTGACAAAATAGAACAGTATTTTTTAGCGATGGATCTTATTAGTTCTTTTTTCCTATCGGTAATGTCAGGCATATTACATCTCTCTTCATAAGGTGAAAAAAATAAAAGAAGATTCCAAATAAATTAACTATTGTCTGAAATCTTCAGCTTGAAAAATTCCTAAGGGATAAATACCTTCAGTAGGTAAATTAGGTATCTTATCTATGATTGCTTTAATAGCATCAATATTTTTTGCATCCCATTGACAGAGAATCTTCATGATGTGACCTTTTTCATTTAAGATTGCCCAACTTTTAACCCAGTAAGCATCAGCAGTACAGAAAGCTTTAACTCCTTGACCTATAGGAGTTGCAGCTTCAACAGGAGCTGGTTCTGGGAAAGGGTGTATTGCTAGAAATTTTGGCATGTTTTTTAACCTCCTAATTTTATGTTTCGATCAAATTTTCGTTTTGTTCTTTGGTGAAAAAAAAATGAAAAGGTGATTTTGCATTCTATCATAGTATAGTGAACCAAATGTCGTCAGGTGGTGTTATGAAATTGGGAATTGGCCCAGGGAATATACCCATAGGGTTCATCCAATAATATGTAACTAAGTGATATGTACCAGGTTCTAGTGCTCCAGGCTTAAACAAAGTTCCTACATTAAACCACCATAATACTGGGTCACCATGGATATCAACACCAATACCTTTCTTAAGTGGTGTATATGTCATTTCCAGTGGTTCTCCGTTTAAGGTAGCAGTGGTAGTAAACCAAGAGAGATACTCCATACATCCTTCGTTGATATTATCATATGTGAAAATAACTCCAAAATAATACCACATAATGAATTGAGCTAATTGAAGAATATTTTCAGTTACGTAAATTGCTCCATAAATACCATGAGCATCTTCATAGTTGTAAGTCAATCCATCGTACCATGGAACAATTCTTCCTCCATTAAATCTACCATCAAGAATTGCAGGTAATGTTTCTCTTTCAATAACATCGAACTCAGCGTTGAATGTCAAAGAATTTCCACCGTTTAGCATTGCATTGAAACTAGCTACAACGTCTCCATAAGTAACATAGTCATTTGCAGCAGCAACAGGCAGTAATCCAAAAAGTAGAATGCAAAATCCACTCAGCAAGATTACAGTTTTTTTCTTATTCATTTTTTAACCTCCAAATGAATATGCAACATAACATGACACATATATGTGTCCTGTTTTGCCACATATATATGTGACAAGAATAGACGCATATAAAAAGTTTTCTCAAAAAATTGCGATTCTATAAAAATAAAAGAAAGAAAAATTATACTCGTTCTTTTTCAGTTGCAGGAATCTTCGTTTGTTCTGATTCCTTTGTTTCCTTTGATATTTTAGTAACCAAGGTCAGTGAGGGGAGTCTATCGATACCTGCTTCCTTCATGAATTCCTTGTAAGTATCTGTTAAGAAGAATTCCTTTAGTTTATACCAAGATGTTTTAATGAGAACCGGAAAATCATGCACGTCTAATAAACATTTGTGCTTTTCTAACTCTTCTCCTTCCTTTAGATCTTTCTGGGTTTTGGATTTCAGTATATCTCCACATTTTAAGCAGAATTTCCACCTTGCGGGATGTATATTTAACTTTTCATTTGTTTTCACATAGAGAATCAATCCTTCGTTAAAAGGTATCCTCCAAATAGAGACAGCATATTGTTTTGCTATTTCTCTAATCTGTGATTTTTCAGCATCAGTTATATCTGGCAATGAAAATCCTACTCCTACATGTACTAGAATTTGACACATATAATAAATCTTCCGTATTACTCAGGTCTAATTATCTAGTAAAATAAATTATCTCAAATTATCAGAAAGTATTATAAAATCTGGTGAGTTAATATTGTGATTAAATAGTTGATAGAGTAAGATGAAAGGAATTTTCGTTAAAGAGTTAGAAGATATAGAATCACTCATAGATAAAGGAAAGTATAACATGTCTTTAGAGCATATTGATTCAGTATCATCTCAGGAAGCGATTTCTGCAGAGGAGAAGACAAAATGTACTATTTTTAGATATCGGGTACATTCTGAATTAGCTAAGTATGCTGAAGCTACAAAACTTGGTGAAAAAGCCTTCGAGGAAAGCCAAAAACTAAATAATAAACTCCTAATGTTTGATTCACTCGTATATTCTCCTTACATCTACTTTCTTGCTGGAGAATATGAATTGAGAAAGGAAAAAGTCAAACTTGCGGGTCAAATACTTGAATCAATTGAAGATAAAGATTCTCCAGATTATTTTCTCAGAAAGGCTATATTTCTAACTATGAAGAGTGATAGTTTTGAACAAACTATAGAAAATCTTGAAGAAAGTATTGAAATCTCTAAGAAATTTGGATTTGATAGAATA
>JAUWEG010000172.1 GCA_030608385.1 Candidatus Heimdallarchaeota archaeon | reverse complement strand
TATCATCTGGTTCTTTTGATGTTTCAGAGTTTTATTCTTACTTAGATGAAAGGTTAACTAAAGTAGAAGAACAAGTAACAGCTTATGATTTAATTTTGCGAACTTGTAAGATGCAGATGCTTTCAGAAGAAGCTGAGATGTATATTGAAAATGGAAATGTAATAAACAATGAGTTTGAAGTGGAAGCTTCTAGTGAATTAGTCCTTAAGGGAGATGAATATGTTAACAAAGCTGCAGATAAACTTGAGGAAATGATGCTTCTTAGAGTAAATCTTCCCAAAAGAGGTATATCTAAAGAATTTTCCACTAATTTTAAGAATCTCTCAATTACTTTTGAGGAACATAAGAAGAGTTTAGGAATTATTATTGAGAGTCTTCAAACAAAAACAACTCGACTTTCTTCCCAAATAGAAAGAATAAACGCACTCAAAACGATAGCTGAATCTGACGGAGAGGAGATTTACGAAGTTATAGAGATGCTCAATATTAAACGCAAAGGTGCGTTTAAAACCAAAGTAGAGGAAGGCTTTCCTGTTTTTGAGCTTAGTCCTTTAGGGAAACTTAAGATGCCTTTGGGCGTTGAATTTACAACCCCAATGATAGAAGAAATTCTAACCGTTTTAGATGAAATCGAAGGAACAACTTACAAAGACGATATGATGCTAAGATGGAAGACAATGAAAATTGGAGAAATTACAGAAAACGTTGGTAGGAAGTTGGCTCCGTCTTACAATAAGACCAAAGAAGTAACAATAAAATCTGGTAAAAAAGTAGGTGAATTTAGCAAGAAAGCCTATGTTGGTACTAAGAAACTTTTCACATCAGACAAAGAAGGAAGAGAAGCTAAAGAACCCAGAATAAAGAAGGAAAAGAAACCCAAAAAGGAAAAAGTGAAAGAGGAAAAAATAGAAAAGACAATCTCAGACGAAGAAATCGAAATACCTCCTCCACCAACAGAAGACTGATCTAAGGTGCAAAAAGTTTGAAGAACATACTTCAACAAATAAAATATTTTATTTTTGATGTAGATGGGACACTTCTGTTGAGTAACAAAGTTCTTCCTTATGCTTCTGAAGTTATTAAATTAATACAAGAAAAAGAACTGGATTTTACGATTCTTTCAAACAATTCTTCATATTCAATTGCTGAAAACAAAGAAAGATTAGAGAGAGTTTTAGGTGTTAAACTGGATTTCTCAAACATTTACACTTCTACACAAGCAACCATTGATTATTTATTGAAAAATCACTATGACCAATGCTATATTGTGGGTACTCCTTCAATGATTGAAGACTTTGAAAATGCTGGGGTATTCAACACAGAGATAGGTCCTAAAGCCCTAGTTCTGGGTTTCGACAAGACTCTTACTTATGAAAAAATTGCTACTACAGCACTTTTGCTGCAAGAAAAACCTGTAATTCCTTTCTTTGCAACACATCCTGACGATACTTGTCCTGTTGAGGGTGGTAAGATTCCAGATGTAGGTTCCTTTCTGAAAATGTTTGAACAAGCAACAAGTAGAACAGCTGATATTATCTTCGGAAAACCTAATGAAATGATTTTGAAACTCTGCTTAGGTAATTCTCAAGTAGGTTTTTCAGAAGTTCTAGTTATTGGAGATAGACTTGAAACTGATATTAAAATGGCAAATTCTGTGGGGATTAATAGTGCACTTGTTCTTACAGGAGAAACTCAAAGAGAACATTTAGAAAAAAGTGATATATCTCCTACACTGATATGGCAAGATCTGGAAATTCTTCTTAAATTTTTAAATAAATGAGTTATTTCAGAAATTTGACAATTTCTTTAAGTGAATCCCATTGATTTTCTGAATATAACCAACCTAATACTATTCTATTAACTAGTTTATTATTCTGGAACTCTTTAATTAGTTCCATCCTCTCAAGTACTTCTTCCAATGACCCCATAATGCCAAAATCATTTACTACCCTCAGTATTTCACCCTTTGGAACAGAAGTATATGGCTCCCATTTAAGTTCTCGAATATCTCTTATCATTTGTGAAGAATAACCATGTTCTTTTAAAATCGATGTTGAACAACTTTTAGCTATATCCTTGGTTATATTCCACAAGGTTTTGGAAATTTCTTGCTTATTAGATTGTATTTGCATCATTCCATAGGGTATAATGGATTTATTTGTGTAGCTTTCATCTTTCTTGTATACGACTAATGCTCGTTTGATATCAACATCGGCTATACTATTAAGTAGTAAATATTCTGCTTTCTCTTTTGCATAGTTTAACATTTTATTCCCAAGACCACCAAAAGCAAGAGGTGGAAAATCATCTAACTTCAATTGCGTTTTTCTGATGTTTGCAATTTCAAGTAGCTTATTCAACGAGCTCTTAAAATTGCTAAAGGGTTTTAGAGAAATATCTTCATCTTTGAAAACATCTGGATTACCAATCCCTAAACCTAATCCAAATCTATTAGGGAAATTATTGTTAAGCCAAACACTTAAAGCAAAAAGTACTTCGAGAGAATAATAGAAAGGTGATGTTACTCCTGTCCAGATTTCAATATCCTTAACACCCCTCAACAATCTTCCAATATCCAAAAAGGCATTATTTATAGGTGGATTGTCTCCTACCCAAATACTCTCAATACCTATTGATTTAGCGTCATGAGCATAAATTTCCTTCTCTTCTCCTGACATTCGTATTGGGATGGAAAGCCCCACTTTCATATAGATTATGAAAGTATACTCATTATTGTAGTTTGTGCTAGATTTATTTGTTCCAATGTAAGTTTTTTATATATCCGATTTTTTTTTTGTTAGTGAAGTGATTTATGAAAAATATTCTTACAAGAAGAAGTATCAGGAAATTTCTTAGTAGTCCTGTATCTGATGATGATATAGACACTATTCTCAAAGCTGCAATGCATGCTCCTTCTGCAGCTAATAAGCAACCTTGGGCATTTATAATTGTGAAGGATAGAAAATTATTAGACAAAATTCCAGAAATTCATCCGTATGCAAAAATGGCTCAAGAAGCTTCAGTAGCAATTATTGTATGTGGAGATACAAGACGTTCAGATAGTAGAGGTTTCTGGGTACAAGACTGTGCAGCTGCATCTCAAAATATTCTTCTAGCGGCAAATTCTTTAGGATTAGGTAGTGTTTGGTGTGGAATTTATCCAAAGCAAGATCTCTATGAAAAATTCCAAGAGATGTTTAACTTACCAAAAGAAGTTTATCCTGTCTCTTTCATACCCATAGGATATCCAGCAGAAGAGAAACCTCCTGTTAAACGTTATGATGAAAAAAAATTACATTATAACAAGTGGAAAGAATAAACAAAAAAGAAAAAAGATTTAATTATCCATTAAGTCATTTTTATAATAGCTTTTTCTCTATTAAAGATATTAGTTGCCAATTTAAAAAGAATGACGATAATTATTGCCATTCCTGCTATTCCTCCAATAAGTGTAGCAATGGAATTGAAGAAGAAACTAATCATTCCAGCTACTATTAGAAAAATTAATGGAAGAACTACTAGAGATCCTATCTGATATGAATCTCTAACACTCTTTACTTTTGTTGAAATCATGATCATTAACTCTACACTTACAATTGAAAGCATTGGACCAAAAACTAGTACAAAAATAATGGACAGGAAGTCAGGAAATAGAATCTGACCTATGAAAGGATAAATCAGTATGTCTGTAATTATCATATACCCTCCAGCTGCAACGAATGTTGCAAAGATTGAAGGAATTAATGATGAAGTGATTTTAGCAAAAACTATCTCAGTTTCTGTTATAGGAGATGCCAAAATAGCTTCCATAGTCTTTCTCTCCTTTTCTCCAACAATCGTTTCAGAAGCTGTTATTGCAGGAATAATTATAGGAAGCATTAAAACCATCACGAACATAAAATATGCCATCATGATTAGGGTTTGAGCATGCATATTCAGCGATTCCCAATCATCAACAGTAGACGCGAATAAATTGTTAATAAAATCAGGAAAAGTATCGTCTCCTTCAAAATCACCTGGATTGATATTAGCAATGGGTAACAGCCCACTTAATGGGATCAGAATAGCAAAAATTAGAGGGATTCCTATTATAGCTGAAAGAACATATTTTGATTTCGTAAACTCTATAAGGTCCTTTTTGACTAAAGCCCAGATTCTTCTCCACTTCATGATTCTTCCTCCTCTTGGTTTCGTGGAAGATTTTCACTCATCACTAGTTCCAGATATACTCGCTCTAATGTCGGATATTCATGCCTAACTTCAAACATGGGAAAATTCTGTTTGATTAATTCATCAATAATAGTAGGAGTTTCTTTTTCTATTTCTCTGATGAAGATAGAGATAGATTTTCTTTCAGGGTTAATATCTAAAACATCATAATTCCGTTCCTGGAAGAAGTTTTTGATTACATCATCCCAAACTGCAAATCTAAAAACTGTTGTTGTTTCATCTTTCTTTAAATCGCGAAGTTGATTTGGAGTTCCTTCAGAGATTAGTTTTCCATGATTAATTATTCCAACCCTCGTAGAAAGTTTTTCAGCTTCAAAGAGATTATGGGTACATAAGAAGAAAGTACGTTTTTCCAGTTTGGATAACTTCAAAATTTGATCTCTCACAACTTTAGCAGATTCGGGAGCGAGCGATGCAGTTGGTTCATCTAGAAAAATAACAGGTGGGTCATGTATCATAGATCTAGCAATAGCTACCTTCTGTCTCATTCCTTTACTTAGTGAACCGGCAGGTAAGTCAATTTTTTCAGGTAAATCAAAAAGATTAATTAATTCTTCGATTCTAGGTTTAATTTCCTCTTTAGGAACATCATACAAGTTAGCAATAAATGTCAAATTTTGACGCACTGTCAATCTTTCATAAAGGGCAGGAGT
>JAUWEG010000045.1 GCA_030608385.1 Candidatus Heimdallarchaeota archaeon | reverse complement strand
TGAAATCTTATCAACTACCAGAGTAACATGGTTTTCTTTTCTGTAGGGAGAAGGTAAACTAAGACTCTTTAAATTTTCAAGTTGAAGTCCAATCAGTGATGCATAGGCTTCAATTGGATCTAAAGTTCCTGATAAGGAAACTGACATATGTACACTAGCTAGAATATCTCCTGTTATTGATCTAGGGTCAAGCGACTGTGTTAATAGTTTTGAGCTTATATTTCCAGTTTTTGATTCTGTTTTCAAAATGAAATGAGCAAAGTCATCTCTTGTTTTTGTTTCAAGAAGCCGATTGAGATAGGATACAACTGCAGATGTGTAAGAAAGAGGAGCTTTATTCTGTTTAACTTGCATTTCTTTGACAAAATCAGCAAGTCTGTCAAGCGATTTTAGGAACTGTTCATCAATTTTTTGACCAGCACTTTTTTCTACTTTTTTAATAAAATCAGCAGGATTGAAACTCATTTCTTCATTTATTTCTAAAGATGAACTTTCATCAAGCAGTATTAAAGATAAAGCATCTAATAGGTCATAAATTTCACCCATCTTATATTTTATCGCTTCTGATTTAGCATTATCAATGCTAAAATTTGATAAGCTATTACTGCTAATATCAACGGCCGTTGAAGGTAAATTATGGGCTTCATCAATTACTAATATGATGTTCTTTAATTCTTTATCCAAATTCTGTAGAAAATTCGCTTGTACTCCTGGATTGAAAATATGTTGATAACTAGCTGCTACAACATTTACATTTGGTATTACTTTCTTCGAAATTTCAAATGGGCATACTTCAAAGGATTTTCCGATTTCAAATATCTCCAAACTGTCTAGAACTTGTTTTTTTGTCAAATCTTCAATTTTAGTTTTAATATCTGTTTTAGCAATATTGGAGAAATATTTGCATTTATTCTCTTTTTTTAGATATCTACAAATATCTGCAGCATTAGCAGCATCTAATGCAAACTTTTGAATAATTGGATGCAAACATAATTCTTTTCTCCCTCTAAGTGCTATTCCTGAAATAGGTTTAAGCTGTTTAATCATCTTTAGTTCTTCTATCACCCTGCTCATTTGTTGATGAGTTCTGCAACAGTAAACTATAGTTTTCTTTTTCTTTATGCAGATTGGTAATAAAGCTGCTAAAATAGCGATTGTTTTGCCTACACCATTAGCAGCTTGAATAACTATATGTTTTTGATTTTTGTTCTCTTCAGAAATACTCTCTATAATTTGATTTTGAAGAGGTCTGACTTCAATATAAGGAAAATACTCTTCCCACACTTTATTCGTATTTAATCGCTTATGAACTACAGGTTGATTGAGAGGTGTATCGCATTTAGTACAGATTCCATTGTTTGCATTGGATGGTATGATTTTCCCACATTTGGAACAAAAAATATAATCATCTATCTCAGTTTCACTCTCTCTACGATTACTCATAAGTGTCTTTGTTTCGTTTATGAGAGTCCATATAAGCTTTATTGCGTGAGTAGAGAAAACGTAAAAAAGATGATTAAAAAATAGTTGGAAATTCGATTTTTTGCACGAACTCCATTTTTTTAGAAGATTATATTAATAAATACCCAAGTGAATTATATTATTGAAACTAGACTAGTAATCAAAATTTAACTAGTAATGTTTAAATACAACGGGTAATGAAGAGCTATTTCAAAGAGATTAGTTGAAAACTAATACGAACCTCTGGTTGGGGTCATTTACGACTTAGGGGGTAAAGCAAATAGTCTGGTTTGTGAAACTAAATGACACAAGAAAATATTAGACCAATAGATGAAATGTTGAAAAATACTACCCTCCTATTGGAGACTATAGCTTCAGAAATTGTACATTCAACCAGTAAAATATATGCAAGTTATCCTCCTGGTGAAATTACTTCAAGTCTATTCAAATTCGAGGATGACATCTTTCTTAAAGAGTTTACAGACAATTTTGATTTAATAAAGAAAGTACTGAAAAAAGAACTCTCTAAACTACCTTATGATCGTGAAGATGAAGTTATTATTCTAGCTAATCTTTTAACTGAAATTAAAGAATATGATATGGCGGTCGAAATTTATAGTAGATTGTCTAATTACAATCCAGACAACCAATTTGCTTGGGCAAACCTGATGTCAATATACATGCTTCAAGGTAAACATAAAGAAGCAATGGATTGTTATCTCAGGCTTCGTCCAGATTTTATAGAACATTCAAACAATGAGAAAAAAGATTCAACATCAGATGCATATAGAATATTGAATATTTCAACTGCTTATCCTCTACCAAAATCTTTGAAATCTCTAACTCGAAGAGCACAGTCATCAACTGAATTGAAACAGCAATTTGAGCACGAATTAAGGGAATTATACGCAAACAAAGATTTTGTTAACGGGCAAGAAGCTTTAGCAAATAATAATACTGATGAAGCTTTTATTCTCTTTTCAAGCGTAGTTCTTAAACAACCAGATAGCCATGTAATATTATTTTTCACAGGAAAAGCAGCATTTGAAGGTAAACATTACCTCATTGCTGAAGAATATTTCAAGAAAGCGCTTCAGATCAAAAATGATATACCTGAGTACTGGAATGAATTAGCTGATTGTTTCTTTGCTCAGCATAAAAATGAACAAGCTATCAAAGCAATTAAGACTGCTTTAACACTGGATCCAGAATGTTTAGAGTGTTGGACTTTAGCTGGAAAAGCTATAGCAACTATTGAATCTATGGGGGAATATGAGTATTTTATTAAGCAAATTCAGTTGATGTCTTCAGCTGAAGCCATTGTTCGGTTCGTAACTGGGTTAATTAGTAGAAAGAAATATGATAATTCTCTGGAAATACTCCAGATTGGTGTATCAAAATTTCCTGAGAATGAAGGAATATTGGAGAATTTGGCTTTGGTTTACGAAAGAATGGGTAAGGTGGATGACGCTATAAGCATCTATGAAGAATTACTGATGTCTGGAAAAGAAGTTCAAAAGTATCTTCAGAAAATTACTTCAATTTTGACTGTACTTCATGATGATAAGCGATTAGTTCGCATTCTTAAGATGGTATCTTCTTATCTCCCTTGGGATGAAACTACTCTTTGGAATAAAATAGGTGATCTTCTTATGAGAGCTAAAGACTATCTTGGTGCAAGTGAAGCTTTCAGAAAAGTAATATCGTTTGATCCGGATGATTCTAGGATACAGTTTAATCTTGGTCTAGCATATCAAGAATTATTACTTTACAAAAAAGCTGAAGAAACATACAAAAAAGTATTGGAATTAAATCCTGAAGATCATGCAGCTTTAAACAATTTAGGTAATGTTTTAAAAGAATTAAAGAGATACGATGAAGCGATTGAAGCTTATCAAACAGCTATAGATATTGAACCAAGCAAAGCCATTTCTTGGGCGAATCTTGGGATACTCTATGAAGAATTGAAACTTAAGAATGAAGCTAAGGATTGTTATAAAAAAGCAAAATCCATTGCTATAAAGAATAAAGATTATAAAACAGCTGCACGATTTGAAGAATGGGAAAACTCTATATGAATCTAAATAATGAAAAATCTCTAGAAGCATGGAGGGTAGCTCAGAGTTCAATAGCACATTTTTTACACAATAATAGTTTTGAGGTTTGGGAAGAGAAAAGGATTGGGAATAAGAGATTAGATATATTAGCTAAAAGATCTATTAGGAACAAAACATACTATATTATTTTTGAAGCAAAACATTACAGTAAAGTATCTGCAGGAGATGAAGATAAGTTTCTAGAACAACTAAATGAATATCTAAGAATTTTGATTTTACGAGAACTAGAAAGAAAGAAATTTCCTCGTGTTTCAAAGAAAGTTACATTTATAGGATATCTGGTTCTCTTAAACGATTATGGAATTTATAAAAATAGAAGAAAAAATTGGAGAAAAAATCGAAGTTTTCCAGATAATAAAGACTTAGAAACAATATGGAAGAGAAATGTTTACTTATTCTCATCTACACAGGATTACATTCAAAGAAATTTAGAATCTGTTGGACTAACTTTCTATACCCAATCAAAAATCGCTGATTTTTTTAGTGAAAAACAACAATAAAAATAAAAATCCTCTTACATATCTCTATCCAATGAGTGTTGATATATCCAAATACAAAGAGAAGATTTTCTCAATTCAAATTATAGATCAAGGAATTAGCGTATTTACTGAAAAATTCACAGATTTCTTGAATATTGATGATGTATTAGTATTCGGTTTCATATCTGCTCTGTACAGCTATACTTATGCTATGGGTAATGAAGAGGTTATAACAATAGATTTTGGCACGAGCAAATTTCTTTTTGCAGAGCTTCATGACGGAAAATTACTTGTTATTATCACTAAGGAAACCCTAAGCAAAGAAATTGAAAGTACACTTATTCATAATATATCCCTAAGGTATGAAATATTGACGGAAAATAGACCTATTGGTGAAATTTCTTCTCTGTTTGATATTGGAGATACAATTATACCTTTAGATTTAGTCGCAGAAATTAGAAGAAAAGGGCAGAAAAAACCAGAGGAATCAATTGGCAATGAAGTAATTACAGAAGAATCTTTGCCTCTCCCTGAAATTTCTATCCCAATAGTCAAGATGGAGAAATTCTACGTAGAGGTTCTAACTGATGAAGAAAAATTGGGTAAGGATAAGATTAATAGTATTAAGAAATCTTTAACAAATTTCTTCTTGGGGTATAAGAAACTAATTTCAAGTTTATTTGCAGTCGCAAAGGATGATCAACTTTTTTCATTTGTTTTTAGTCGACGAGTATTTTCTGATATATATCCAGTAATTAAGTATATTATATCCAATCCTTCAGAAATTAGTATCGATTCTGAATCCTCAGAAAATCTAATTAAATCAATTACAGTGGACGATGAATCATACTGGGTATTGGTTTATTCAAACAAAAATCAAACCTCAAAATCTATTGTTTTTAGCAGTTTTCGCGATGAATTAGAGTCTATGTCTCCTCACATGAGTAGAATTTCTATGTTTGTTGAGAGAATGTTATAGAAAATTTTAATATTTTATCTCAGCCTCAAATTTTTTTTCCAAACTTGTGTGTTTATATACTAAATCCGCATTCTACCACTGAATGAATATTCAAAAATAAAGATAAGATTGATATACTATTAGAATTACTACTTACCCAAAGATACTGGTGGATAAGATGAGTCTATCTGGACAACAAATAGAAAAAATGCTACATGAATTTGAATCTAATACAGAAGGAGTATTGGGTTGTTCAATTATTTATGCTAAAGATGCTTTATTATTGGCAGAATCATCCCAAAAATTTGAAAGACTTGTTATTCAATGGTTGAGTGAAAAGATGCTTTCTCTAGCAAAGGAATCACTCCAACAATTAATGAAAGAATTTACTTTGATGAGTGTTACAATTGAAGAAAAGGATCATTTTGTTTATCTTCGTCCAATTGGTGATGAATATTACGCAGTAATTATAACTACCAAAGAAGAAAACAGAGGTCTTCTGGAACACAATATTAAACGATTGTTGCAACAATTAACTCCTATAATGATAAGTTAAACAAGCAATGAGGTAAAAAGCTGTGGATCTAACTACTCTTAAAGTACTGGCTAAAATGGCTAGTGGTGATGAAGGACCAAATGAAAGGTTCAAATTTATTTCACTTGATACTCTAGGTGTTCTTTGTTCCAGTTCAACATTAGAAGAATTATACGAGTGTGTATTGGACCTAAGTCCTGAAATAATCAAAGCTCATGTGTGTTCATGTGAAGACTCTGACGAAGCAGGAACTCGCGATTTAGCTTTCTATGTACATTATGTTTTTGGGGATGCAGAACTTTCAATGAAAATCTATAGTGCTGCAGAAAGATTTGAAGATAGTTCAGAAAAACTAAAATTAGAAATAAGCAATCTAATATTCACTAGATTACTTAATTTCAGTGAAATAGCCTTAATTCCAGATTAATCTCTTACAACATAATTTTTTTGTATATTGAATTTTTGTTTCGTTAGTCTATTATTAGATATAGGTGTAAAAATCTTGAGTTCAAAATGTCCCACTTGTAAAGGTCGAGGAAAGATTATAAAAGAAAAAATGACTTGTCCATCGTGTTTAGGTATAGGTAAAACATCCTTCACACTAGGTGAAGCTAAAGAAGGACAGGCTTGTGAGAAGTGTAATGGAACAGGAAAAATTATTTTGCGCGACAAGTGTCCAACGTGCGGAGGGAAACAATCAGTTCAATTATGTTCAAATTGCAGGAAAATAATAAAAGAACCAACATCTTCTGGCTTATGTAGTAGTTGTGAGGATAAGAAAGTTCCAGTAGTTTATAGTTTAAAACCCCCTATTGATTCCCAACTAGTCAGAAAAGGAATGTTACTTCTTTCTAGGGTTGATGCTGTGAAAAAAGTAGGGGTTTTTGTTCAAATTGCTCCTGATTTGAATGTTCTAATAAGAACAAAGGATGTAACTCAAGACTATGCATGGGACATTGGAGAGGAAGTGATTGTTAAAGTTAATTTCATAAATGATCAAGGAAAGCTTTTTGGAAATCCTCTGAATATAGATGATTATGCAACAGAATCTTTACGAGGTAGAGTAAGAAAACTCCAAATTAATAACCTGAATCAAGACATGGAAGGGTCCTTTATCTCGCTTAATGCTCAAGTTGTATCTGTTCTACAAACATCGGGACCAACTCGTTTTACACTTGCTGATCAAACTGGCTCAATTAATGGTGCTGCATTCATTAAACCTGGAGAAAGAGCATTTCCAGAAATAGAAGAAGATATGGTTGTAGCAATTTTCGGGGAAATAAATAAGCACAGAGATATTTTACAAATTGAAATAAAAGACATGGAAGCTTTGGATGCAGCTGAGAGCTCTATTTTAGTAAAAGAAATTGAGAAAGCTATAGATAAAAAAGCTAATCCACAAAAAATAGATTTTTCGATTAAAAGTGAGCTTCTAGAAAAACTTAGACCAGACCTAACTAAAGCAGCTAAACGTATTAGAAAAGCCATTTTCACAGGACAACCCATAATAATACGAAATCATGCTGATGCTGATGGTACAGTTGCAGGATTTGCAGTCAAGATGGCTATCAAAAACCTGATGGAAAAAGAGGGATATGACAACGATACAATAAGGATGAGGTTGAAACGCCTACCAAATAAACCACCATTCTATGATGCTATTGACGTTACAAAAGATCTTGACTTTGCTCTAGGAGATCAGGAAAGATTTGGTGACAAGTTACCCTTATTCGTATGCTTAGATTTTGGATCTAGTACTGAATCTCTCTTTCCTTATTTACAAATTAAATCTCTAGATTTAGAAGTAATTGTAATAGATCACCATTTTCCCGATAAAGAAATCAAAAATTTAGTAGATATTCATGTAAATCCATATTTCGTTGGTGGAGGTTATGAACTATCTGCAGGTATGTTAGGGTTTGAATTGGCTAGGATAATCAGCTCTGATATTCATGATGTTTTGTTACATCTACCAGCTATTGCAGGTTTGATGGATAGAGTTGAAGGAAAAGAACTGGAGCAGTACATCAAGTTAGCTGAATCCAAAGATTATACGATTGATGATCTGAAAAAAATTGGTATAGCTGTGGATTATGAAGTATATCAACTAAGATTTTCAGAAGGACAAAACCTTTTGAAAATAATATTTGGAGTTGATACTTCAAGAGAATGGCATACAAAGATGTATACTTTAATTGGAAACGAAACAAGAGAAATGATGGATAAAGCGTATAGGAATGCTCTTCCTCATAGCAAGGTCAAGGAACTAACAAATGGTGTGTTACTGGTAACTATAGATGTAGAGTTGTATACTCATAGATTTACCTTTCCGAATCCTGGTAAACTAACAGGATTAATTTTCGATCATCATTGTCATGAAAATCCTGATAAAGCTGTGGTTACTCTTGGCGAAGGTCCAGACTTCATAATTCTTCGCTCTAAGGGACTTGTAATCAATTTCCCCGATGCAGTGAAATTAATGCAAAACAAAATTCCTGAAGCCGATGTTGAGGGTGGTGGACACGAAGTTGTTGGTTCAATTAAATTCTATGCTGGAGTAAAAAAGAAAGTGATGAAATTCTTCATTGAACATTTATCCGAATTGGAAATCAAAACAACATAAAAAGTAGAGAAAGTTAGGAGTTTTCTAAGTTCTTTTTATCTTTAGATTTTCTCCTGAAAACCTTCCTAAAACCTCTAGAAACACCATTTTTCGTTTTGGAGTAAGCTCCACTAATAGCTCCTACAACTTTTTTGGTAGGGGCGAAAATAACCTTCTGTGCTGCTGATTTTGCACCTATTTTAATCCCCTCCTTAATTATCATGTTTGCGTAATCTTTCCATGAATCTTCCCCACTTTTGATTCTGTCTAGTCTTTCTTCTAATTCTTCAAATGATGGAAGAAATTCAAATCGATATAGTTCGGGTGAAGAATATCTACGAAATCTTGAAGACCATTTGTAGCTAAATAGGAAGAACATCATTATCAAAGGTAAAAGAATAATTGCTATTTTATCCTTTAAACCAACCAGATCGTTTAGTGAGAAAAAGGTTTGAGTGAAAAGATCTTCAGTAGCAATAAACTGAAGGATAGTTACATGATATCCTAAAACCAATCCCATTAAAGTGATTAAAACTCCTAAAGGACCCATAAATCTGGGAATTTTCAATAAGTACCATTCCTCCTCAGCTTCAGTTTCACTTATATCTTCATTCTTAGTCGATTCATCAACAGATAGGATCATTTCTTTAGCTTCACCTTTCTCTATTTTTTTTACTTTTCTCCCATAACTAGAAACAGTATAAAAAATGAAGAAGAGAGCAATAATTATACTTCCTGCATTATCATATGGAATTATGTTAGTTTCCGCTCTATTTTGGAATGTGTAAAGTGCAAATTTCCATAATGTGAATGAGGAAAAAACATAGAAGAATGCTAAAATTGTGTAGAAAACATCATCCTTCTTTCCCCATACAAAAATCATGAGATTAACCAGAATTATGGCTATAAGTGCAAATAAGACTGTAACTAAAGTGAAGACCAAGCTAGTTATACTTTCAGTTGTTATTGGTGGTATTAGGAATCTTCTAATGGAATCATAGATAACATAACCAGCTAAAACCGAATTAACTAATGAGAAGAAAAACGCAATACCACTGAATATAATTGTTCCTTCATCAGCTGGTTTTCCAAGAAACATGATACTTCCTAAAACCTTGCTTCCCCAGAAATTTCTTGATAATGAAAATGTTAGAAATATAGATACAATTATCCAGCTAAAATAACAAACTGATGCAATATAGGGGGAAATAATTGGAACGAAGTAAATTAAAACTGCTCCTCCAACTGCAGATAATATTGCAGGAGGAACCCAATATTTCAATTGATATTTTGAGAAAAATAGTCCGAACAGCACGTATGTGATAGCTACAGACAACTCTATTGCTATAAGTATATCTGCTACTATCTTCAGTGATCCAGGAGGACCAACTTCAATATTTCTACGAATTAAATAGAAAATGGTAGATGTTAGACTGATCAAAACAAAAGCTAAAGTGTAAAAGATATATCTTTTGCTGAAAAGTACTTTAAAACCGCTAGTAAAGATATTTTTGATATATTTATAGAAAGCTTTCTCAACATATGACATGAATAACCAATATCTTCGGTCTATAAAAAAAGTTTGGGAATTAGTGCACGTTTAGTATCTAATGATTGTTATCCACTATTTTTTCTAGAATCCTCTTTTTCAAAAACTGTTATATAATGTCTTAATAGAATATTAGAGGATACTAATGTTTGAGATTTTCGAAACATTTCTCTTTGACGGAGATGGAGTTTTGTATAAAGAAAATTCACCTCTTCCAGGAGCTATGGAATTTTTACACTTGCTTGAAAAGAAAGACAAGCAAATTTTCATTTTAACTAATAATAGTACAAAGACACGAAAAGAATTTCAAGAAAAACTAAAGAATTTGGGTATTTCTTTACCTATAAATCATATTTTAACTTCAGCTTCTTTAACAGCTGAATATTTGAAACAAAAAGCCCCAAACTCTTCAGTGTATGTTATTGGGGAGCAAGGTTTGAAACAAGAACTATTGCTTGCGGGTTTGGATGTTGTCAATAATTGGGAAGAGAAAAATGAAGAAGATATTTTCAATTTAAATTTTGACAATATCGATTATGTCATTACAGGAATGGATCGAAATTTTAATTACACAAAAATAGCGAGAGCTACTCATATACTTGTAAATTATAAAAATGTTCAATTCATAGCAACAAATGGAGATTTTACATTCCCTACGGTTAAAGGTTTAATCCCAGGGGGCGGTGCAATGATTGCAATGCTTGAAGCATTATCTAACAGGAAAGTCGAAACTATTATTGGAAAACCTGCTTCTTTAATGTATGAAACGGCAATCTCGATAGCTAGATCGAAGAAAGACCTCTCAATAATGTTTGGAGATAGAATTGAAACAGACATATATGGTGCTAATAAAGCAGGGATAAATTCTTGTTTAGTTCTATCTGGTGTAACATCAATGAATGATCTTGGAGATTTGGAAGAAGACAGTGGACCAGATATAATTATCAACAATCTCGAAGATGCTGTTAATGATTTTAATTAGGTACTTCACCTTAAATTTTTATACTTAAATTGCAAAATATGTTATGTGAAACAAATTCCCCTCTCATTTACAAAATGTTTAGGTCTTCTAATTATTACTTTATGCTTGTTTTCTTATTCTTCCTATAGTCACTCAATTGACGATTCTTTTCTAGAGCTTTCAAATGATGCTAATAAACTATCAAATATCTTTCAAGAGAAGTTTCTCCTAGATGAAATTCTTCAATCGAAAAATAATGATTTCTTTAGAGTTCTAGTAAAGACCAAAAGTAAAGACGCGATTCGGTCTCTTGAGGCTGTGGGAAAAGATCTTAAATTCTTTGAAACATTTGAAGGAATTGCTTTAACAATTTCAAAAACTGCTTTGTTAAACCAGATTAGTAGAGGGAATATACTTTCAGTATGGAAAAACTCGAGGATTAAAGCAGCTAGTTTAGATGCTCATTTGACCTCTTTAAACTTAAGTAGAGACATAGATGATTTTAATAGTAAAATCAATACTCAAGCACTTTGGGATTTAGGATTTTTCGGAAATGATACTATAGTAGCAATTCTGGATACAGGAATAAAAACAGACCATCCTGCACTAGAAGTGGGTTTAGATGGTGAAAATAGAATAATAGACAGCTGGAATTTCATTGATAATGATACTAATGTTGAAGATGATAATGGACATGGTACAGAAGTTGCTGGGATAATTGGTGGTAATGGATTATATGGGTATGATCGTGGAGTAGCACCGAACTGTAAATTTTTAGTTGGAAAGATTCTTTCTTATGATGCTACAGGTTCAATTGAACATTTAATTGAAGGAATTGACTGGGCTGTTAAAAACGGGGCAGATGTAATAAATCTCTCTTTAGGAAAAGAAGTTTCGAACAAAGAATCTCCAGAGGTTGAAGCCGTTAATAGTGCGGTAAAAAGTGGAGTTGTGGTTTGTGTAGCTGCAGGGAATTCACGTGGAACTTCTGAATTCGGATATAATGATAAATATACTATTTTAAGTCCAGGAATTGCTATGCAGGCTATTACTGTTGGAGCGATAGATAATAACAAGATATTATTCGAGGAGAGCAGTGCTGGTCCAGTAGCTGTAAATTACAATGTAAGCTCAGAGAATTTTCTTTTTGACTCTGTAGATCTAGAAAATACTTGGTCAAAGCCAGATGTTGTTGCTCCTGGTGTTTTGTTAAATACAACTTCTACTAATTTGCAAGGATCAACCATAGTATCAGGGACAAGTTATTCAACAGCTGTTGTGTCAGGATTGTGTTTGTTATTAAAACAAATTTATCCTGATTATAAACCGTCAATTTTGAAAGCTGCACTTCTTGAAACTTCAGAGTCATTAACAATAGATTACCTATCTCCTTTTGGAGAATATATCAGTCTCTTTGTACCACCAGATTATCAAGGAGCTGGATTAGTAGATGCTTGTGCAGCTAGAAACTATTTACAGAATCCGCAAAGTATAACCATTTGGCCTTCAGATTTACCCTATACCAGACAAGTATTTTTCAAAAATGAAAGGCGATCATTCTATATTCATCTGTTTATCAACAAGAAAATTGATCATTTGGGAGTGGAGTATCCAGTGGTATTAAGTGAGCTACTAACGGTGAGCAACATACCAGCGGACTATGAAATCGGCCAATATGATATTCTAGTGGAATTGTCATCAGAGAATCTGTATACGGGACCAATCAGTAGTCATCTTGATTTTATAACCGACAATCAAATTTATTCTGTAGATTTTGACTTTCACATAAGAGTTGGAAAAGGGAGAATATTATTTGACTGTAATGAGGTTGGAGATGAAACGTTTTTCTCGTTATATGGTAATCTGAACAATTTTTTAGATACAGCCAGATTCTATGGATTGATTCCTGAAATTTTAAGAAGAGATGAAAATGTTTTCCATCTAAATCAAATGAATCTCAATAATTATGAAGTTATAACTTTAATTAACCATAATAATTCATTTCTTCATAATTTCTCTTCTTTGGATTCTTCAGCAATTTTAGATTACATCTATCCAGGAGGAGATTATTCAGGTGGTGCTATTGTGATTTTTCCTTCTAAGGAAAGTGATATTGGTAACATTAACAGCCTTCTTGATGCACTTAATATCACATATAGTCAAACAGGATTAATCAATGAGACGATTAACTTATCATCAAATTTCCATCTTTTAACTTCAAATCCTAATAGTTTGCAAGAGATTTTTATCCCATCTCCTTTTGATGTGATAAAAACAAATGATTCCTTTGGCACTATATTTGATCGTTTTGTTTATTCTGACAATAGAAATAATGATGGTTCACTAGTAGTTGCAGTAAATGATTTGTCAATGTTTCTGAATTCTCCATATCTCTTTGATAATTTGCAAACGGATTACAAAGTGTTGAACACTGTTTTAAATTTTGGTGATAATCAAGAATTGCTTCATAATATTATGAGTACAGCAGTTGTAACAAATCTTGATTTTGCTTATAATATATCTAGTTTGGAGGTAGTAAAGGGAGAAGATACTATCGAAGTAACAATAAATGCTGCTAACAATTATAAACCCTTAATCAATTGGGATTTTTATTTAACAGTAGAGAAAGGGGATGTTATTGTTGTTCGAAATTATGATAAGATTGATTATGGTAATGGAACATATTTGATTAGTTTTGACCCATCATTATATTCAATTTCTCCAGGAGAACACACTCTCGCAATCCGTTCCTCATTTGGTACACATTCATGGAAAATTCATATTCTAGCAAAAGTTTCTTGGGGGCCCATAGTAGTTGAAATTTCACTAGTAGTATGTGTTGTTTATTTGTTGATAACTAGAAAAAAGCAAGTTAAGTTGTAAGAATCTGATATACTTTTTTACTGTACTTTCCAAGAACTGTCATTGCTAGAGCTAAAGTGTAAATGTCTTTAGATGCGGCAAGAACAATGAATTGGTCCAGATTTAGAAGAATAACAAATCCTTCAGATCCCTTAATAATTACTTGATCCAAATTTCCACACTTAATCTGATTTACAGTTTGTTGACCTGCAGAGTTTAGAGCAGACGCTAAAGCGGACATGATAACTTGATCTGTGCTTTTCTCAGCAAAGAAAGCTACCTCTTGTCCTTCAGAACTTACAACAGCGATTGCACTTAAGCTACACTCTTTTGAGATATCACGTAGTGTCAATAATAATTCATTCTTCTTTTCTGGAGTAATAAAATCTAACATTAATCTACATTGAAAGAGCAAAATTATAAACTTTCTTAAATGAATTTCTTCTAGATAAGTCTATTTCTGTGTGTTTTACAGACTGGAGTATAAATCTCTACACTTGTTCCTTTGGATTTATAGATCCAAGCATTTATTGCAAATGCTTCCTTTCCACAAATAAAACATGCTTTCTCATCTAGTAAAGGTAATTTCTTTCTTGGCATCCGATTCCAGTATTTCTTGAATTCCTCGAAACTCTCCAAATACTTCTGATGCAGTTCCTTTGCTTTTTTATCTTCACTTGTCGTATGTCCAGTTATGAAAATGATATAGCTCCACAGAACTATATCTATAATATTTCCGAACGATTTAATTGGAATATAATGATAACCTGTGATATTAATCTGTTGAGAGGTCTGTTTAACTTTATAGTCAATCACCAAATCCCTCCTTTGAGCACTTTGTCCTAAATCCAGTTTATACTTCTTTGAGATATTTACAATTCTTTGGCTTAATTCTTCAAACAACCAATCGATAGTTTTTTGACTGCCTTTTCTGTTAGCATTTAAGAATTTAATCTCCAGAACAGGAAATGAAATGGTGATGAAAGCCTCCCCTACTGCTGCATTGGCCTTTCTAGCTAAATACTCATATATGCCAGAGGGGTAGGTAATTTTCTTCCTATCAGAGCTCAAATAATTTCACTCGTAAGTCTCTCTTACACTAAACTATGAAAAAAACTAGCCTAAAAACTTAACTGCGTAATTATTTACCTTTTGCAGTTTTTTCAACTAAATCTTTTAGTTTATCTCTCTTAGAACCAATAAGAGAATTAAACGGCTTTCCATCCTTGAATACTACAAATGTGGGAAGACTAGAAATCATATATTTTTGAGCAAATATTGATTCTTGATCCATATTCATACGAAGGAATCTAACAGTATTTGCATGCCTTTCAAATAATTGTTCAAAGAAAGGTTCTATGCTTCTACATGGTCCACACCAAGGTGCCCAGGTGTCTACTATAATCGGTTTTGTTTCAGATTTCAGAATCTCCTCAAATTCATCATTTGTTACGTTTTGTATTTTACCCATTTTTTTCCCCTTTCTATAACTTCGAGAGTTTATACTGTTCTTTATGCACTCTTATTTATCTCTTCACATCTTCGGATATTTTCCAAATAAAAGTTTATGTAAAACAACCAAAGAGGGAAAGTTTAAGTATTTTTTAAAGAAATTTGTAAAAGTAGAACACAGATAGTTTGCACCAACCTAGGAGTAATTCACATGTATTCTCGTATATATGATTCCATAAAAAACCAACTGCAAGAGATTCTTAAAGATAAACACGATATTACTACTGAGCTAGTGTGGTCTAAACCACATTCTTCAAATTTGGGCGATCTTAGTTTTCCACTTTTTAATGTTGCCAAAGAAACCTCTCTAACACCACAAGATATAGGGAAAGAACTAATTGAAAATTTCCCTATGATGAGTATAATAGATAGATCTGAGCTGAAGGGAGGTTTTCTAAACCTATTCATCAATCAAAATGAATTCGCAAAAATAATTCTTTCTGAGATAATTTCGTTGGATAAATATGGAAAAAGCAATTTGAAAGAAAAGAAACGGATTATAGTTGAACATACTTCTGCCAATCCTATCAGCCCCCTCCATATAGGAAACATACGAAATTCCATTCTAGGTGATGTTATTGGACGACTTTATAGATTCCTGGGAGCGAAAGTTAATTTTCGATATTATGTTAATGATCTTGGACGCCAAATTGCCCCTGTTATCATAGGGTATTTCTTATTGAACAATGATGGAATTAAACCTGATACTAAAATTGATATTTGGATAGGAAAAATCTATGCTTTAATGAACACATTTCTAGAAATTTACCAGATTAAAAGCGAATTTGAATCATTATCTCTAATACCAGATATAGAATCTTCATCATATGAGTTAAGTGAAGCTGAAATAGAATATTATCAAGCTAAGCTTGACACATCCAGTGTTGATCAACAACAGAAAGAGAGGATGCTTAAACAGTTACTGAAGTTGTTACGTGTGCAAAATTCTTTGAAAGAAAAACTCTCTGAATTGTATCTTCAGCTGAAGAATCTTCTTGTTCTAAATGTTGAAGATTTAGATGATCTAGCAAATAAATATCTTGTTGGTTATCTTGCTGGAGAAGATAAAGAAATGGTAGACAAATTTAGGAAAGTAACACAAAATACACTTTCTGGGCATACAGAAACTTTGAATCTCTATAATATCTACCATGATGATTTTGATTGGGAATCTGAAGTTTCCTGGGGAGGAGAAGTAGGAAAAATACTTGCTCAACTGGATAAGAAAGAATTTCTAAGACATGATGGTCAAGCTCTCTTGCTTGAGAACGATAAGATAGCTTCTCAACTAGGATTTAAAGAAAAATACAACATTAATTATGAAATACCTGATTTAATTTTAGTTAACTCTGAAGGTATTGCTCTTTATCCTTGTAGAGATATAGCTTACCATCTTCATAAATTAGAGAAGTTTAATGCTAATTATTGTATCAATGTAATCGGTAAAGATCAACAACTAGCACAATTATCTGTAAGAACAGCTTTATACGGTTTGGGAGAACATGAAAAAGCAGATAAAATTTTACATTATGATTATGAAATTGTCACTTTAGTTGGAGGTAGAATGGCTGGTCGTGAATTCGAATATGTTACCTGTGATGAATTGTTTATAATGGCAAAAAATGAGATAGAAACTATTCTCGAAAACCGCGATTATTCAACTGAAATTAAAGAGGATATTGCAAAGAAAGTCTCAATAAGTAGTATTCGTTATTCAATACTCAAAATTGATTCTCAAAAAATTGTAACTTTTGATGCAAAAAAAGCAGTTGATCCAAATGAAAACACTGGACCCTTCCTTCAATATTCTTATGCTAGAGCATTAAACATTCTTCAAAAAGCCCCTAAAAAAGGGATTGATGCTGATAGTATAATTCAGTCTGTAAAACAAATCAATTTTGATATCAGGAAAGAAATAGAATGGAAAATGATATCCTTAATGGAAGAATTACCATTTGTGTTGAAGAGAGCTCTAACTCAGCTTAAACCTGATACTGTGGCAAATTATGCTTTCTCTTTAGCTTCGGTATTCCACAAATTCTATGATGCGTGTCCAGTTCTACTAGCTAAAGACAAAGATAGTCTTGATACAAGAATTGCCATTGTATATTCATTTACAAAATGCTTGGAAAGTTTATTTGAAGTAATGGGAATCGATACACTAGAGAAAATGTAGGTGTTTGATTTAATGCACAAAGATATAATGATTTATGGTGGTTTTGATCCAGCTTTTATTGATATAGACATTCGCCCTTTAAACTCTAGTAAAACAGGATTTATCAAAGAGTTACCTGAACTAGGATCGCATCATTCAGATACAATTTTGGACTTTCAACCAGGTGGTAATGGCTTTAACCTTTGTCGAACTTTAGCTGCACTAGGGAGAAATGTAACCTATGTTGGACCTTCATCAACATTTTTTGAGAAATTGATAAAAGATAATGGCATACAAATTCAGATAAAAGCTATTCAGAATGCAGAGGTCAATTATACTACAATTCTGAATCTTCAAGATGGTGAAGTACAGTTCAATTCAATTCAAGGAAAACTCTCGATTGGAAGCTTATCTGAAGAGATTATTAAATACTACAGAAAAAGTCCTTTGAAACCTATAAGTAATGTTTCACTGAATCCTACTTCTATTGAATGGGTAAGCTTTCTTCTCCTAAGTTTAGAAGATGAAGCATTATTAGATTCACTTGAAGATAGCACTGATCCCCTTGGTATGATTTCTTCCTGTTCTGGAACATCATATGAAGGAATTATTTTTGTTGACCCTTC